>JAHIYT010000165.1 GCA_018814945.1 Patescibacteria group bacterium | reverse complement strand
TACAAAATTACAAAATTGAAGATTATAAAATTAATGGAAAAAATACTTGACTCATATTCTTAGCACTCTATAATGTTGAGTGCTAATTACAAAAAATAATCTTGTAATCTTGTAATTTTAAATTTTGTAATAAAATTTTATTTCATAAAATTTTCAAAAATGGGAAAAATAATCGGAATCGACCTAGGTACTACAAACTCTTGCATGGCGGTAATGGAAGGTGGCGAACCTGTTGTAATGCCAAATGCGGAGGGTAATCGTACTACTCCATCTGTAGTTGCAGAAAAAGACGGTGAAAGATTAGCGGGCGTGATTGCAAAACGCCAAGCTGTTACAAATCCACATAACACAATATTTTCTGCTAAACGTTTTATAGGTCACAAAATTAATGAAGTAAAAGAAGAGGCGGATATGATGCCTTTTGAAACCAAGGCAGGTAGAAATGAAGAAGCTGAAATTAAAATGGGTGGTAAATGGTACCGCCCAGCAGAAATTGCAGCCCGTGTATTACAAAAGATGAAAGCAGATGCCGAGGCATATCTTGGAGAACCTGTGTTGGAAGCTGTAATTACAGTTCCCGCTTATTTTAATGATAGTCAAAGACAAGCCACCAAAGACGCTGGTAAGATCGCCGGATTGGAGGTTAAACGTATTATCAACGAACCAACTGCTGCAGCGCTAGCTTATGGTTTAGATAAAAATAAGAAAACTGATTTAAAGATCGCCGTATTTGACCTTGGTGGTGGTACTTTTGATATTTCTATCCTAGAGCTTGGTGATGGAGTATTTGAAGTAATTTCCACAAATGGTGACACACATCTTGGTGGTGATGACTTCGATCAAAAAATCATCAACTGGTTAGTAGAAGAATTTAAAAAGAGTGATGGAATCGATCTTTCAAAAGATCAAATGGCTCTTCAGAGATTAAAAGAGAGTGCAGAAAAAGCTAAAATCGAACTTTCTTCAG
This sequence comes from Patescibacteria group bacterium, assembly GCA_018814945.1. GTDB lineage: Bacteria > Patescibacteriota > Gracilibacteria > UM-FILTER-43-11 > UM-FILTER-43-11 > JAHIYT01. Next base: position 1,625 of record JAHIYT010000165.1, on the reverse strand, counting down.
CTCAGGAAACTGATATCAACCTTCCTTTCATTACAGCAGATAGCAGTGGTCCTAAACACTTAAATTTAAAACTTTCTAGATCTAAATTAGAAGAATTAGTTCACGATCTTGTTGAAAGGACTAAAAATCCATGTGAAAAAGCATTGAAGGATGCAAAACTTTCCGCAAACGATATTCAAGAGGTAATAATGGTTGGTGGTATGACTCGTATGCCATCTGTTATAAAAATCGCAAAAGATATTTTTGGCAAAGAACCACACAAGGGTGTTAATCCGGATGAAGTTGTTGCACTTGGTGCTGCGATTCAGGGTGGTGTACTTATGGGTGATGTAAAAGATTTACTATTACTCGACGTTACACCATTAAGTCTTAGTATTGAAACCCTTGGAGGTGTTGCCACAAGATTAATTGAAAGAAACACTACTATCCCAACAACTAAATCCCAAGTGTTCTCAACTGCTGCAGATAATCAACCAAGTGTTGATGTGCATATAGTACAGGGTGAACGTGAAATGGCTGCAGATAATAAATCTCTTGGCCGTTTTATTCTGGATGGTATTCCGCCAGCACCACGCGGAGTGCCACAGATTGAAGTTACTTTTGATATCGATGCAAATGGAATCTTGAATGTAACTGCAACGGATAAGGGAACTGGTAAAGAGCAAAAAATTACTATCCAGGGTGCATCTGGTCTAAGCGAAGAAGAAATAGAAAAAATGCAGAAAGACGCTGAAATTCATGCTGAAGAAGATAAGAAAAAGAAAGGTGCGGTTGAAATTCGCAACAAGGCGGACGGAATCGTATTCCAACTTGAAAAGATGATGCGCGATAACGACACAAAGGTTCCGGAAGATCTTAAAAAACCGGTTAACGAAAAAATCAACGCATTAAAAGACCTTCTAAAAGACGAAAAAGCTGATACAGAAGCCATTAAAAAAGCTACAGAAGAACTTGAGCAAGAAGCTCAAAAAATTGGTACAGAAATTTACAAGAATGCCGAGAACAAAGAAGCTCAAGATGACGGCACAAAAGTAACCGACAACAATGAGAAAAAGGATGAGGATGAAGTTGTAGAAGGAGAAGTTGTAGATGAGGAGAAATAAAACCTATTTGAAAAAATAGAAAATCTATATTATAATATAAAACCGTAAATACCCCTCAAATGGCCAACCCCCTCCGTAGATTTCACACAATTACTCCTGATAAGTTAGATAGTATAAGAATAGCACCTATTAGGCCAGTTGCTGATTTAATTTCAATTCAAGGTAAGCTAATTGAAGATAAAAGAGCACTTTTAAAATGGCTTACAGCTCTTCTGGAGAGCCACCATATAACCTCCCCAGGTAGATTAGAGGCTTTTAAGCAGGCGAGAGAAGGAAGATATAAAGTTGCGAAAGAACTTGAAAGGTTAACGGGTGAAGAAATAGAGTAAAAAACACCTCGCAGACTAGAAAGTCTATTCTGCGTTTTTTTATGGTGCCCGAGGAGAGAATCGAACTCTCACTCCCGAAGGAACACGATTTTGAGTCGTGCGCGTCTACCAGTTCCGCCACCCGGGCACAGGCAGATTCTATCAGACTTCGCTTTTATGGTAAACTTAGCGGGCAATGAATCAGAATCAAAAT
>JAHIYT010000164.1 GCA_018814945.1 Patescibacteria group bacterium | reverse complement strand
TTTTTTAGTTTCTTTTTTTATTGGGAAGGTCATACTACCCAATTTTCAAAAATTGTAAAAGCATAATCAATTGACGAAAAACATGGGTTATTGTAACTATAACTCCTAGGTAAATAAATTGACTATATCATTCCAAGTAATAACAAAAATTAGCAGCATTAAAAGTGCAAAACCCACCGTATGGATAACACTTTCCATTTTAGCATTTGGCTTTCTTCTAGTAATAGCCTCGAAAATTATAAACAAGAAACGTCCTCCATCCAAAGCTGGGAATGGCATTATATTAATCACACCCAGAGATATTGAAATAAGTGCGGTAAATTGAATTAAAGCCATAAATCCTTGCTGTACAAAATAATGAGTCATTTTAGCAATGCCAACAGGGCCAGCCACACCATCAGGCACAGTAAGTTTAGCGACTAAGCTAACAATAACCGAACCAAGCATTTTAATAGTTAGAGCAGATAACCTCCAAACTTCTTTAGCTGCTTCAACAGGAGCTATGTAAAACGGATATCTTACATTTGATACATCAACAATAAACAACTCATTAGATATTTCGAATCCGAGCCTTCCTTCGCTATCAGTTTCAACATCAATAACCCCCTCATTTCCATCTCGAAGAATAATTAATCTTGTTATTTTGTTTGGTTCAAGGATGCTAGCTAATTCCTCGGCTGAGGGTGCTGGCTGATCATTGATACTAATTACAACATCACCAGTTCTAATATCCGTTTCAGCAAGTGGTGAACCAGGAGAAATACTGTGAACATAAATAACTTCTTCAGTAGTCACTATCCCCTGCTCAACACCACGACTCAAATCTTCTTCGGTAACAAGGAAGGGCTTCATACCAAAAGTAAAACCAATACTGATGAGTAACCACGCAAGCAAAAAATTCATAGCAACACCTGCAACTATTACGGTAGATCTTTGTAGAATTGATTTAGATGCAAAACTTTCTTTAGATTTTAGTATCTTTGGATCGGAACTATCTTCGCCGAACATACGTACAAAACCACCAAAGGGAATCCAATTGAGCGAATAAACAGTTCCCTTCTTATCTTTGTATAACTTCTTAGCCTGAGGTGGAATGCCTATACCAAATTCCTCAACTTTAATACCAGTTTTGCGAGCCATAAGAAAATGACCAATTTCATGAACCAGTATAAGAATTGAAAAAATGATGAGGAACGCGATTATTGTTAGAAATATCATAATAAATAGGACACAGGACTCAGTGCACAGAACACAGCTGTTTTCTGCGTCCTGCGTTCTGTGTCCTTAATAAAATTAAACAGTCATTACATCCTGTTCTTTCTTTTTTGCAGATTCTTCAATTCTCTTATTATAGTCGTCAACTACGTTTTGAAGCTCTTTCTCTCTGCCGGCCAATTCATCTTCGCTAATTTGCTTTCCCTTTTCCATATCTTTTAGCTGAGCTAGCCCCTCGTGACGAGTATTGCGAACAGAAATGCGAGCATCTTCTGCGTATTTATGAACAAGCTTAACCAATTCTTTACGTCTATCTTCAGTTAGGGGTGGGAGGATTATGCGAATAGTAATACCATCATTTTGTGGATTCAAGCCAAGATTTGCGTTGGTAATAGCCTTTTCAACGTTAGGAAGCTGATCTCTATTCCATGGCTGGATTGCAATTTGAGTAGGCTCTGGAATAGAAATGCTAGCAAGACCTTTAAGTGGCATATTTGTACCAAAGCTCTCAACCATTATGTTTTCTACAAGAGCCGCATTGGCACGACCGGTTTGGAGTTTTCCATATTCTTCATGAAGGAAATCCATAGTTTTCTCCATCTTTGCTTTTGCAGCATTAATTATTTGATTTGGCATAGTAAAATTTTTTGAAATAAAATTTTAACTTATGAACTGATGAACTTATAAACCTATAAATAATGTTTTTTAGTTTTTCAGTCTATAAGTTTATTAGTTTATATAAGTTTTTAAGAAACAAGTGTCCCAACCTTCTCGCCTTGGGCTGCTTTTAATATTGCATCCTTTTTATGCATGTTAAATACAAGAATTTTCATATTACTTTCCCTGCAAAGTGAAAATGCTGTTTGATCCATTACTTTCAAATTCTTTTCAATCGCCTCATCATAGCTAATAGAAGTATATTTCTTTGCTTTCTTATCCTTTTCGGGATCTGCAGTATAAATACCATCGACTTTTGTAGCTTTCAAAATAATATCACATCCAAGTTCAACTGCACGCAAAGCTGCAGCTGTATCGGTTGTAAAATATGGATTTCCTGTACCACCAGCACATATAACGATTCTCTTTTTTTCAAGGTGACGAAGAGCGCGTCTACGAATGTATGGTTCAGCAATCTGAGGCAAATCAAGCGAAGTAGCTACTCTACAAAAAACGCCCATTTTTTCAATTGCGCTTTGCAGAGCTACTCCGTTCATAATAGTAGCCATCATTCCCATGTAATCGGATGTAGTGCGTTCAATGCCAGCTTCCTTAGTATCTCGATACCGCCAAATATTACCACCACCATTCACAATAACAACTTCTATTCCATGCTTATTAAGATTAACTATTTCTTTTGCAATTTTATTAAGCGCCTTAGAATCGATCCCCTGTCCGTGGTCACCCAGAACTTCACCGGAGATTTTTAACATAATTCGCTTATATCCTTTTCGCTTTTTTGGCATAAGAATTTGGTTTTATCTGTCCTTAATATCTTATAGGTTTACCCAAAAAGCGTCAAATCAATTTAAGGAGAGTAAGGAATAAGAATTAAGGAATAGACTTAGAGCTTAAGACTTAGAGCTTAAGACTTTATTCACCTTCTCCTCTACACGATGAATATCTTCTTCCAATTTGTTAAACTCGCCATGGACCTCATCCTCAAGCTTATGAATCTCTTTTTCATCATCATCCAGTCTATAAACTAGCGCAGAAAGCTTCTTTCCCTCTTGCTCAAGTAATTTCTTTTCGGTTTCCAGAGTCTGCTCTTGCTGATTTAATTCGCGTTCCTGTTCGCGTAGCTCTGCCCTAAAAGTTGGAGTAATGTGCTCTGGTTTAAATATTTTAATAAACGTATGTTTTACCGTATGCCAAGCTTTTCCGAAATGAGATCTTCTGACTTTGCCTTCAGCAATATCTGCA
>JAHIYT010000020.1 GCA_018814945.1 Patescibacteria group bacterium | reverse complement strand
ATAACAACTGAAAATATCAAACTCGCGGTTACATCTATTATAGGTAACAAACTCGAAACAACTGAAAATCACCACGTAATCCGTGGACTAACTCCAAGCAATACCTATAAATTAAAAATTGGTGATTACACACTTCAAAAATACACCCCTGGTGAAACTGAATGGAGCTATATAGCTTCAACAAGTTATGGGACTTTATTTGAGGGGGAAAATACCTACACAGTTCGAGCTTACGACAAAGAAGGTAATGAAATAGATTCTCAAAATTTCGTAATTGCCTACACAGCTCCGGAGATTCCAAACCTTCCATCTGTAGGTGTAAGTACATGGATGATTTTGATAATTTCTACCCTGATTTCAACTGGATTTTTTGCATTTAAAAGACTAAAAAAAGTATTATTAAAAGATGTTTAGACTTTGTCTATCTCAATTTTTTGGCTTTCATAAAAGGATATGCGTTAAGTGTGTCCTTTTATTTTGATTTTTGGTTTGACTGGTGAACACCTGTTCACTATACTCCAGTTACTAATTAACAATTAATTATAAAAACGATGAAAGAAGACAATAAAAAAACAGATGCAATTAAAAATGCATTAGCTCAAATAGAGAAAAATTTTGGCCAAGGTACTATTATGAAACTTGGTGAGCAAAGCAAAGTAAAAGTGGAAACTATTTCTACAAGTTCCATTTCACTCGATAGAGCTCTTGGCGGTGGCATACCAAAAGGACGAGTTATAGAAATCTACGGTCCTGAATCTTCTGGTAAAACCACACTTGCACTTCATATTATTGCAGAATCGCAAAAAACCGGAGGCACAGCTGCATTCATTGATGCAGAGCATGCTTTAGACCCTGAATATGCAAAAAGAATTGGCGTAAATACAGAAGACCTACTTATTTCTCAACCAGATAATGGTGAACAAGCGCTTGAAATTGTGGAAACACTTACAAGATCTGGCGGAATTGATGTGATTGTAATTGACTCTGTCGCCGCATTAACACCAAAGGCAGAAATTGAAGGTATGATGGGTGATTCGCACATGGGCCTTCAGGCTCGCCTAATGAGTCAGGCTCTCAGAAAGCTCACTTCAATCATTTCAAAGACCGGCACAACTGTAATCTTCTTGAATCAACTACGTATGAAGATTGGAGTTATGTTTGGCAACCCAGAAACTACAACCGGTGGCAATGCTCTTAAATTCTATTCATCCGTAAGATTAGACATTCGTACAATAGACAAAATTAGTGGAACGGCAGAAGAAGGCAAAGAAATTACAGGCCGTAAAGTTAGGGTAAAAGTTGTTAAAAACAAAGTAGCTCCACCTTTTAAACAAGCTGAATTCGACATTATGTTCAATGAAGGAATTAGTAAAGCCGGAGATTTGTTAGATACTGCTGTCCAGCATAATCTAGTTAACAAATCAGGAGCATTTTATACCTATAGCAATATTAAAATCGGACAGGGTAGAGAAAACGCAAAAAAATTCCTAAGTGAAGATAAAACTATTTATACTGAAATTCACAAAAAACTAACAATTGGAGAAATTAAGAAAGTGGAAAAAGTGGAGAAGGCTGAAAAAGTGGAAAAATAATATTAATAAGCCAAAAAGAAGGCGATGATATATATCTTCGCCTTCTTTTTATATAACCTTGCGTCCTGTCATTAAAATCGATAAACTGAAACCCCAAAACAAAAATAAAAACATTTTGCGCTCCCGATTCTGCATTTTGTATTTTTTAATGTCCACAAAATATGGCTGATACCGGCAAAATACCACCACACAATAAGGAGGCGGAACAATCTGTTTTGGGGTCAATTTTGATTGATAAAGATGCGATTATCAAGATTGTTGATCTTATTAATCCGGATGATTTTTATTATGACACGCACAAAATGATTTATGAGGCCATGATTGACTTGTACAACAGGCATGACCCCATCGATCTATTAACATTAGCTAATTTGCTAGAGGAAAGAAAGCAGATAGATACAGTTGGCGGACCAGCTTATTTAGCTGAACTTACTTCAAGTGTACCTACCGCTACACATGTATTTAAGTATGCGCAAATTGTAAAAAACAAAGCTACGCTAAGAAAAATGATTAAGGCCGGTAATGTTATTAGTGGCTGTGGCTACAGTGAAGAAGGTGAAATTGATAATCTACTGGAAAAAGCTGAAAAAGAGGTATTTAGCATTTCACAAACATTCTTAAAAGACCGTTTTGTACATATTCGTGATATTTTAAATCAAAGATTCGAAGAATTCTCAACACTTCATACAGCTGAGGATAAAGATAAAATCAAAGGTATACCTACCGGATATAAATCTCTGGATAATATACTTTCCGGCTTACAACCGGCTGATTTGGTCATCATTGCCGCCCGCCCTAGTATGGGTAAAACAGCTCTCGCTCTTTCAATAGTTCAAAAAATTGCAATTGAATCCAGTAAAAAGAAAACTGTAGGCGTTTTCTCTTTAGAAATGTCAAAAGAGCAGTTGGTTGATAGAATGTTCTGTTCGATTCTTGGTGTAGATTCATGGAAATTACAACATGGACAACTGGATGAAAAAGACTTTCAGAATATGGGATCTGTAATGGATATACTTGATAAAGCTCCTATCTATATAGACGATTCCGTTGGCACATCGATTTCAGAATTACGTGCGAAAGCTCGTAGGCTTCAAATGGAACATGGTTTGGACATAATAATCGTGGACTATTTGCAGCTGATGTCTACTGGTAACAATGCATATGCCGGAAATCGCGTACAGGAAATATCAGAAATTTCACGTGCACTTAAATCTCTTGGAAGAGAATTGCATGTACCGGTAATTGCCATTTCACAGTTGTCTCGTGCTGTTGAAATGAGAAATCCTAAAATCCCACAACTGTCTGACCTACGTGAATCTGGTTCTATAGAACAAGATGCAGACGTTGTAATGATGCTTTACAGAAAGGATTACTACGAAGAAAACTTAACCGAAGAAGAAAAAGGTGTTACGGAAGTATTTATCAGAAAGCATAGAAACGGACCTGTCGGTAAGGCTGAATTAAAATTCGACAAAACCCAAATGCGGTTCTATGATATAGATCGTGCGCATTCTTACGCTGAGTAACTGAAAGCGCGATTATACAATCGCGCCAAACATAATAAATATGGAGCATATTCCTCATTTAATATCGGTTTTTGGTTGGTCTAGTCTAGCCTTTTTAGCAACACTTGGCCTCACTCCGGTCTACTTAAGAATGGTTAAGAGATTTAAATTAGGGAAACAAATCAGAGAAGATACAATGACTGGGGAAAAAGCTTCTATTTTTAACGAACTTCACGCAAAAAAGAGTGGCACACCAACAATGGGAGGAGTAATAATGTGGGGAGGTGTTGTACTGGTTATTCTATTCTCAAGACTTTTAGCTCTACTTGGAGTAATGGATCACTCGCTTTTACAACGTGGAGAAGTTTATCTACCTCTTTTTACACTAGTTGCTGTTGGAATATTGGGCGCGGTAGATGATTGGTTTAATATCAAAGGAATAGGTAAAGTAAAAGGGATAAAGGCTAGGCCTAAATTTCTTTTCCTAACTCTTTTTGCTGTTCTGGGAGCATGGTGGTTCTTCTATAAATTAGGATTTTCAAGTATTCATATCCCTAGTCTTGGTGATTTTGATATCGGCCTTTGGTATATACCACTATTTATCCTTGTTATAGTTTCAACATCAAATGCCGTAAATATTACTGATGGATTAGATGGGCTTGCTGGTGGCTTATTAATTCTTGCATTTGCAGCATTTGGAGCAATTGCTTATGCAAAAGGCATGTTTATGCTAGCTACGTTCTGCGGGCTCTTAATTGGAACCTTAATGGCGTTTTTATGGAATAATGTACCTCCCGCCCTATATTATATGGGGGATACTGGTGCTCTGGCATATGGTGCCACACTTGGCGTAATGGCAATGATGACTGATGCGTTAGCCGTATTGTTAGTTGTTGGACTTCCATTTATTATTGAAACTCTTTCCGTAATAATTCAGCTTGTTTCCAAGAAATTCTTTAAAAGGAAGGTGTTTCTGGTGGCCCCTTTGCATCATCATTTTGAAAAAAAAGGTTGGGGGGAAAGCAAAATTACCATGAGATTTTGGATTCTCGGTGCCATGTGTGGTGTAGTTGGACTAATTATTGGGATTATAGGAATGGGGAATGGGTTTTAATCTCAGATCTCGGATCTCAGATCTCAGACCTTTGGGCTTAAGGACTTGCTTTTTAGGCGGTTTTTTGGTATAATTTATAGATGCGATAAATGCGATCCGAATGTAATTAGCCTGAGCATAGGTCGAAGGCGTAATGAAATAAGGACTGAGAAGTGAAAATTTGCGCATAAAATAAAGAAAATTTTTACTTCGAAGAGCATTTACCATCTGAGTTAGATAAATAATAAAAACAAACAAATTGACATCAAATTATAGAAATTTCGGCAACATTAAGCCATTTGTCTATCAGAATGCTACAGTGGCAGAACCTCCTGTTCAAGTAGAATCAGAGGAAAATCCACCAAAACCAGGTATTCCTGAGCATTTAAAGAGTAAGGCTGAAGGAGAGAAAAAGACTGTAGTTTTTGATGAAAAAACAAAAGAAGAGACCAAAAAGATGGGATTCTTGCAAAAATTAAAGGCAACACTATTCCCGGCAAAAGCACCAAAAACTGAGAAGCCAAAAACCGATAGTGAAACAGCTGTAGAAAAGCCTGTAGATAAAAAAACTGAGGCACAAGACATTAGAGAGGCTGAAAAGATCTACCGCCAAGGTTTGGCAACAATTAAAGATTTGATCGCTCCATCATCAATGGAATATATGTATGACAAGATGAAAGTAAGTGGTCTTTCTGCTAAAAGCTTCTTTGTTTATGCTTACCCACGTTATATCGAAGTTAACTGGCTTTCACCAGTTATCAACTTTGACGTAAGTATGGATATTTCAATGTTTATTTATCCAACAAGCAGTGCAAAGATAATGAAGTTTCTGAAGAACAAAGTAGCACAGATTCAATCCACAATGAGAATTGAACAAGAAAAAGGAATGGTAAGTGACCCAGCTTTAGAAACAGCATTGCAAGACGCCGAAGAATTGAGACGTAATATTCAGAGAGGTCAGGAAAAGTTTTTTCAATATGCACTTTACTTCACAATTTATGCAGAAGATGATGAAAAGCTTAGAAAAATTCAAACAAAACTGGAAAGTGCTTTAGGTGGTAAGTTAATTCTTACAAAAAGTACTGACTTACAAATGGAACATGGATTCAATTCAAGTCTGCCTCTAGCTACAGATGAACTTGAAGTAACTAGAAACATGAATACCAATCCCCTGTCTACAACATTCCCATTCAGTTCATCTGATCTGACTTCAAGCGAAGGAATCTTGTATGGAATTAATCGCCATAACGATAGTTTGATTATTTTCGATAGATTTAATTTAGAAAATGCAAACTCCGTAGTATTTGCTAAATCCGGTGCTGGTAAATCTTATGCTGTAAAACTGGAAGTACTTCGTTCAATGATGATGGGAACTGATGTAATTATTATAGATCCTGAAAATGAGTACGAAGAACTTGCAAATACTGTAAATGGAACTTATTTGCGCGTATCGCTAAACTCAAATCAAAGAATTAATCCGTTTGATCTTCCTGCTCCAATAGATGAAGAAGATGAAAAACCGGGAGAACTATTGAGGTCAAATATAATCACACTTCACGGACTCTTAAACTTGATGATGGGGAAATTATCTCCAGAGGAAGAGGGGTTAATGGACAAAGCATTAATAGATACCTATGCACTCAAAGGTATTACTATGAATACACAAAATCCTGCAAGCTCAGAACCTCCAACAATGGAGGATTTGTATGACATTTTAAGCAACATGAAGGGGGCTGAGAATCTAGCACAAAGACTTCAGAAATACACAGTCGGTACTTTCTCAGGAATATTCAACAAGCCAACAAACGTAGATTTAACTTCAGGACTTGTAGTTTTCTGCATCAGAGATTTAGAGGATGAGCTTCGTCCAATAGCTATGTATATTATTCTTAATTACATTTGGAATACGGTTCGTTCATCTCTTAAAAAGAGATTGCTTATAATTGATGAGGCATGGTCAATGATGCAATACGAAGACAGTGCTCGCTTTTTATATGGACTAGTTAAAAGAGCTCGTAAATATTATCTTGGAATCACAACAATTACGCAAGATGTGGAAGATTTCGTTGAATCTAGTTACGGAAAGCCTATAATCACAAACTCTTCACTGCAGTTACTATTAAAACAATCTCCAACTGCAATGGAAAAATTGACAGAAATTTTCAATTTAACTGAGGGGGAAAGATATTTACTTTTGAATGCAAATGTTGGGCAAGGATTGTTCTTTGCGGGACTTAAACATGTTGCAATCCAAATCATTGCCAGTTACAACGAAGATAAAATCATTACAACAAATCCTGAGGAAATATTAGCTCAGAAAAAGAAAGATGAGGACGAAGCGACAATGGCAGCTCAGGAGACAGTAGTTGGGGAAACTGAAGAAGCTGGAGCTTAAATACAAAATAATTACGAATTATTAATTACGCATTACAAATTAAATACGTAATTTTGCATTCATAATTTTTAATTGATAAAAAAGATATGATATATTTTAGTCATGAGACTATTCATTTCAATTAATGTACCCGGAGAACTTCATAGGCATTGCAAACAATTGCAAAGTCAGTTTCCTGAAATGAAAAATACGAATGAATTTCATATAACAATTCAATTTTTAGGTGATGACATAGAATCAGAAGAAAAAATTATAGAAAAATTAAATAAAATCAGATTTGAACCATTTGAAATTCAGATGGGAGATGCTGTTCCATTTGGAAATCCAAATAACCCCAGAGGTATTTGGATTGAATGTAAAGAAAATCCACAACTCACAACTCTGGCATCTAATATCCGGCAATTCATGGGAGATTTGGGATATAAAGCTGACCATCCTTTTAGAACACATATAACTTTGGGGCGT
>JAHIYT010000163.1 GCA_018814945.1 Patescibacteria group bacterium | reverse complement strand
CTTTTTATAAGTTTTTTCGTCTATTTTATAATTCATTTGATGAGCTATGTTATTTCGAACCTTGTGTGCTGCCCATACGTCGTTGATATTTTTGAATAGTTTTGGTGATTTCTTTAATTTGCTCCCCAAACTCCCCTTGTATCCCATTTTATATAAAGCGTGATCAAGAAGTTTGTCGGCGTCCATTATTGCATGGCGATAGTCTTTTTGGCGGATTATCTCTTTCCATGAAGATTGTATTTCCTCAATCACCTTTTTTGGTATCTTTTTGCGCAAACGGCGATACACGACATACAAAACAATCAGTATATCTACGATGATGAATGCCAGAACTATGGCAATAAAAATTTTCATTTTTTATTTTTGTTTTTTTTCGCCTCGCCCCGCTTAGCGGGACTTGGCTGGCGCGGTTACAAAACCGCGCTTTCAGTTATTTTTATTTTTTATTTTTGGCGCATATGATGCGCTATCATTTGAGAAAGTAGGCCTTTTAGGTTACCTGCATCTTGCATTTCGCGGTCGTTTAGGAACTTATCCTGGTATTTTGTTATCATTAATTCCGCTTTTTTTGGTTTTTTTGATTTTTTTAAATCCAAATTATTTCCCGACATTACTTTTAGAGTTATGTCTCCGTATTGTAGTACAGTAGGCCAAAATCCATTTATATCATAAGCTATACCTTCAATATCTTCATAACCGATTCTGGTTGCAGCATTACTGAAAAACCCCCTCCATTCAATGACTATTATGCTCATATCAGTTACTAGCCAGACATCTGCATACCAGTCGATTAGCGCGTATAGATATCTTAAAAAGGCAATAGAAGACCATATAACCACTGTCCAAAGAAATAGATTGGAATTAAAACCAAGAATATATATCCCCCACGGTACAACAAATCCAAAAAAACCGACTTCTAGGGCAATCTTAAATATGCATACCCAGTGTTTGTGCACTGAATATAGGACATTTTCCCCTTTTTCAAGGTGTTTGCTGAAGATAAGCTTTTCGATGATCATTTTATTTTTATTTTTGCCTTTCTATTATTTCAGAAATGGCTATTTTTGTAAACGTTTTTTGTGAGATTAATGGGATTTTTAGGATGAATGGGATAAATGGTGTATATTAGCAGTTATTTTCCCAATCATATCCGCTTATCCCATTTATCCCATTCATCACAACAAAAAAGTTCTTGTAAATATCTTAAATAAGATTTAAGCTTGCACATGAACCTATTTTTCTGATGAAAGAAATTGATAAAAAAACAAAGGTGACTAAGGAATCCGATAAAGGGCTTAAGTTTATTGCCAAAGAAGTTGGTTTGTTCGTTGCTGACATCCTTTATAACGCAGTAATTATCATTCTTCTTGTGGTGCTTATTCGTAGCTTCTTAATTTCTCCATTCCGAGTTATTGGCTCTTCTATGGCAGATACTCTACATAGCAATGAATTTATATTGATTGATAAACTTAGTTATAATTTGGGTGAACCCGATCGTGGAGATCCAATTGTTTTTCGCCCACCCATTACCAGTAAATATCCACATAAATTTGAAGAAGCTATAACAACAAATGATGAGGGAATTGGGATTCTAGACTTAAGTGAGCTAAGAACAAGTAAGAATGTAGTATATTGTGAAAATAACTTATTAAAAAGCTTTTGGTTTTGCAAAGAGGGTGTCGATGAAAATGATTTAATTTATTATCGCCCTATTCAACAAAATGGATGGAAGAAAGATGATGACCTGGAAGTAAGCTGGAAAAATGCTGAGCAAAGAGTTGTGACCAAGGAGGAAATTGAAGATAATCAAATAATAATTGAAGGTGAACCTGATCAGTCCTATTCCCTTAGAATTTACAGCTCTACCGGACCCGAATTTTTTGTAAAGAGAATAATTGGTGTTCCGGGTGATGTCATAAGAATTGATAACGGTAAGGTTTACCTGAAAACTTTGGAGGATGATGATTTTGTTGAGCTGGAAGAATCTTATTTAAATAGTGAAAATAGGGATCGCACCTATTTTACTCAAAAATTAGACCAAAACACGTTCACTGTTCCGGAGGATAGTTACTTTGCTTTAGGGGATAACAGAAACCATAGTAATGATTCCAGAAGTTGGTTTGCACCAATCACGCAAGAATTTACTCCTTTTGTCGCTGAAAGTAATATAAGTGGTAAGGTTTTGGTCGTACTTTGGCCATTATCGGACATCAGATTCATACCTTCCGGCAACCTGTAAACTAATAAACTGAAGAACTAATAAACTGAACTACTATTTGTTTTTTAGTTTTTATGTTTCTCAGTTTTTTAGTTATTTGGCATATTAGACTTGAAAAATAGTCGAAAATTTGGTATAATTAGGTGATAAATAATAAAAATCCAAATATGGATGCAACTAATACAGCACTGGCAACAAAACCACATGTTGATGAAAGTCATCCGGAAGAACATAGTGTGCTCAATAAAACTAATGCTGTTAGCAAAGAGACTACTCCTGTAAAGATCTCGATAATTATTCCGACTAATGCATATTTTATGTCTGGAATTCGTGACTTTACTATGACAGTTGTACAGAATATGACCGGCTTTACTGAGCAATGGGCATATAGATTCCAGTCCGTAGTAGATGAATTAACAAATAATGCGATCGAATTTGGTTCTGCTCCCGGTAAGGATATAAAAGTTACTTTTGTTAGTATACAAGGTAAAAGTATTGAAGTTTATGTAGAAGATACTGGAACTGGTCCAAATAAAAAGACTGCAGCTGAAATGGAAGCCTTTATTGAAGAGCGTAAGAATGTTGACCCAACAACCATTACAAGTATCAGAGGAAGAGGCCTGACACAAATTGTTTCAAACTGGACTGATACACTTGAATTTACAGATAACCAGCAAGGTGGGCTAACAGCTCACGTTGTAAAGAACCTAGAAGCTGGTGAACAGCTCTAACTTTTAATTTAATTACAAACTTTCTAATCTTATAAAGATGGCACAAGTACAAATTACATTTCAGGACGTTAACGTTGGCGGAAAAGCCATTAAGCTCATAGCATTTGCTGGACAGCTTGATGAAACCAATGTTGATAACGAAGCTCAGAAAATCTATCAAGTGATAGAGGAAATGGCTGAGCCTAACCTTATTCTTGATTTTTTAGATCTTGAATATATGAACTCTAAATCAATTGGTTATGTTACCGATTGGTATTCAAAAGTGATGTCAAAAAACGGAAAAATCGTTATTACACGTCCAAGAGTTAATATTTTAGATATTCTAAAAGTGGTTGGGATTACTCAAATCGTGACCGTTTATGAAAATCTTGAGGAAGCAAAAGCATCTTTTGGTGCTGCTGTAGCTCCTGCACCAGAAGTGGCTGCTGTAGGTGCAACACCTAATCAAACTGAAACACCACAAGCTTAAATCAGACAAAAAGCAAAATGTGCCATATTTGCTAATTAATTAAACCTCAATGGGTTACCGTTGGGGTTTTTTGCTGACCAAATAACCATAAAAATCTGAAAAGCTGAAAATTATTTTTTCAAGTTTTCAAATTTTAGATCCTGTTGTATCGTTGTTTTGTCATAATATTAAAAACAAATGGGAAAGAAAAATATAATTTTTGGAATATTAATAGCCTTAGCCCTGATTGGTTTCTTGACCAAAGACTATTTGATTGAAAAAGGTTCGGATATTTTGTTTGGCGGACAAAAATATGAGGAAGAAACGCTTAATATTGTTTTAAATGAACCCGCAACTGATATTTCTCCCTATAGCCTGAATCCAAATAACTTAATAAGAACTGCCAATATATACCAAGGATTGGTTGGTTTTGACAAGAATCTAAAAATTATCCCCCTTCTTGCAGTTTCTTGGGGTAATTTGGATGATACCACCTGGGAATTTAAGCTTAGGAGAGAGGTGCTGTTCCACGATAGAAGTAAAT
>JAHIYT010000162.1 GCA_018814945.1 Patescibacteria group bacterium | reverse complement strand
TGAATTTATGAGCGGACAGGCTAAGGAAATCAATCCCCCACCCCCTAATGTCCAAATCGATGTAAGGTATAGCTTGAACTGCATCAGTGTGGAATAAAATTCCTTTCTTCTTCGTAAACTTCGCAATCTCTCTTATGGGTTGAATGGAGCCTATTTCATTATTCACAGTCATTACAGAAATTAGAATTGTTTCCGGCTTTACCATTTCTCTCATCTCCTCAACATCCACAATTCCATCTGAATCAACTGGAATCAGGTCGACCTCAAAACCATATTTTTTAATAACTTCAGCGGCCTTTTTAACGGAAGGGTGTTCAATTGCAGAAATTAAAATATGCTTTCCTTTCTTTTCATTTTTCTCGGCAGCACCTTTTATTATCAGATTATTTGCTTCGGTTGCACAACTGGTGAAGATAATACTTTCCGGATCTCCATTTATAAGTTTTGCAATCTCTTCTTTACATTTACTTAACACCAAATAATTCTTCTGCCCCATATGATGTATGGAAGAAGCGTTACCATATTCTTCGCTAAAGTATGGTTTCATCTTTTCAAGAACTCTCTCGTCGAGCTTGGTGGTCGCCGAATTGTCCAAATATACATTCATATCCAATAATAATGAGGTTAGTTCATTCTATATTGAAAAATGGAAAATGAAAAATGAAAATTATTGAACATTGAAGTTGAGACCATCTACAATTTCTTCAACAACATTCGCATGAACCTCTCCCTCATCGATATTCACATTATGCCCACCAAAAGGTAGATACAAAAGTCCAAACATAAGTACAACACCGATCAAGAAACTGATAACTTGAATGATCGAATTAGAGACCTTCACGTCTTTATGTAATTCCGGAATTAAATCTGCATTTGCTATATATAGGAATCCACCAATTGTAATTGGAATAACAACATCGGCAATTTCATGTCCACTACCACCGATAACCAGAGCAAATAGGGCACCAAGAATAGCAGTTAAAGATATTAAAAAGTTGAAGAAAATTGCCTTTTTAATTTTCATCCCGGAATGTAAAAGTACACCAAAATCCCCCATCTCCTGAGGAATCTCATGTAACACCACTGCAATAGTAGTTGCAATACCAACAGGAATACTAAGCATGTAACTACCGGCAATTAATATTCCGTCTATAAAATTATGAACGGCATCACCGACCAGATTCATGAATGCAAGTGGATGGACGTGATCTTTTGCAGCACTAAGGTGGCAATGTCTCCAGTGCATAATTTTTTCGAGAATAAAAAACAAAACTATACCAGCCAATATATAAACGGATGTCATCAAAGTGAAACTACCTTCCTTAATAAGCTCTGGAAGTAAATGGATAAACACATCCCCCAACATTGCACCAGCTGCAAAAGAAACGATAAAAAGTAGAAACTTTTTAATATTCTTTTGCCTTAAAACGAGAATCAGAATTCCAATAAAAGAAATTAAGCTGATAATAATGACACTAAGTAATGTGTAGAACCAAAGTTGAGACATGGTAATAAAATTAATAAATATTTAAGCACATTTTGAGCATAAGCCCTTTAGAACAAAGGAGTGAGAAGTAGTTTTGTGACCTTTTTTCTTTATTTTTCTCGAAATTTTACTTACAAAATCATCACAATTTTTTGCTGAGATTTTTTCAACATAACCACATTCATCACACTCAAAATGATGGTGATGATCTTCTTCAAAAACAAAACAATAATGTTTAATTCCAGAAAAAACAGACTCCTCGACAATATCTAATTTGGCCAGTCTACTAAGCTGCCTGTATAAAGATGTTTTATATGGAAAAAACTTTTTTTTGCTAAATATAATCAAAACATCATCAACAGATAATGGCTTATTGGCTTTGACTAGAGTGGTTACCAATTCCTTAACCAAATGTGTGAAATACACTCCTTTTTTTGCAAGCTTTTCTTCTAATTGTTTATCCATATATTGAAGTTTACGAAATTATTATAATGCAACTCAGGTGCAAATGCAACTCAGGTGCAAATGCAACTCAATAGCACCATGTGGCATTAAAAATCATAATCATCAACATCTTATTAACTAAAATCAATTATCTTGCTATAATCAAGTAGAACAAAGCCAACTGTTATGAAAAAACAAAAAAAATACATCGGTATAGATATAGGTGGAACAAAAATATTGCTCCAAACTTTTGATGCAAATCTAAATCAAATTGATGAAATTAAAGTAAAAACAAATACCAAATCCCATGTGCATTTTATGAAGTCGCTCTATCAGCTAATCGACTCAGTTTTTACAAAATCTATTAAAGGCATTGGAGTTGCTGTACCAGGAATAGTAAATATTCACAAAGGCACGCTAGTTCACGCACCACATCTTCCCACAAAAAGAGATACGCCACTCAAAAAACTACTCACAAAACGCTATGGAGTGAAAACACATATTGAAAATGACATAAACGCATTTCTTGCAGGTGAATGCAGTAAATCAAATCTTAAAAAATACAAAAACATTGTAGCTGTAATGATTGGAACTGGCGTTGGTGGAGCAATAATGACAAATGGCAATTTGATTTACGGAAAAGACGGATATGCCGGAGAAGTTGGACATATGATCATAGGAAAATGTCGCTCTCTAAAAACTTTTGAAGAGAATACAAGCGGTTATTTCATTCCAAAAATTGCAAAAATGCTAAATTCAAAAAGTAAAATAAAAGTTTCTGAATTGGAAGAGATGCTCAAAGCGAAAAATAAATCAGCGCTGGAAATTCAACAATATCTAGTTGAAAGTCTTTCGATAGGTCTTTCGAATCTTAATCTTATTTTCAATCCAGAAGTGATGCTTTTGGGGGGTGGATTTTACCAAAAGTATTTGGCACAGAATAAAAAATCGCTAGAAAATTTCATAAAGAAAAAATCATTAGACAAATCCTCACCCAAAATTATTGAAACAAAAAAATCCAATTTATTACCAAAAGGAGTAGTAATTTTATTAAAAAATAATTAACCAAAAAGAATAGTTCGACATAACTTGCTGTTTTTTCAAGTTATTTGTTTTATTTATGCCATTTTCACCCTTGTTGAAAGAGGTAATTTATGATATAATCATTAGATAACTTTAAGAAGGTTTTCATTAAAAAAATTATGACCAAAAATAAAAAATAGTAAAATGCAAATATTAATGTTCGGGTGGGAGTTTCCACCTATGAACAGCGGAGGGTTGGGTGTTGCTTGCCAGGGGATTGTGGAAGGCCTTTCGCATCATGGTCATGAAGTTTATTTGGTTCTACCAAAAGTAAGTGCGGAAATGCACGCGGGGAAACCTGACAAATTAAATCTGCTTTCAGCTCATAAATCAGGAGGGCATATTGAATCTATTGAAATCCCCTCTTCTCTTTATAGTCCATATGTAAATTCGGAAAGCTATGCAAAATGGATT
>JAHIYT010000161.1 GCA_018814945.1 Patescibacteria group bacterium | reverse complement strand
TGTTTTAATAACTCTGACTGTCTTGTCCCAAAATCCTCTGAATAAATGATTATCAAAATACCCCTGTCCATCTTTGGTAACTAAATATTCGCAGTCACAATCAAGACCTGCACGAGTTCCAAATGTTGTAAAACAAACAACGCCTTCTAATACCGTTTCACCTATTTCAGCACCAGGAAAATCGTCATGAGAAAGTTCAGGATAATGAGGCATTCTTACTCCACTTAAAACATCGAAAATGTCGCTTCTACTGCAGGCCATGGGCGTAAGTTTCCCTTTATCCATACCGACCAAAGGACATCCTTCTGGGGCTACAGATGCTGGATCTTCTAAGATTTCAGGTTCTTCTCTTCTTTTTTTACCAGACATAATATAAAAAATTAGAGGGCAGGTCGTATAGTATATGGAACAATATACTCGTGTCAACTTAGCTTAAAAAATCTGTAAGCTCATAATCCAAAACCGTAATGTCCCAAGGGCGGTTTATTTCGTTGACGATTCCGTCTCCTGTATCAAATTCAACACCATCAAATACACGATATTTCATAAAACGGTATTTTGCGTATAAGTTTGGGGAGCTAGCGGTTAGCGCTTTGAAATCTTTGTTGTGTAAAACGTAGTAAACGTAAGTTTCTGCAAAATCCTCAAATGGATCACTCATTGCGTAACCGGAAACGAAGTCTAGATTATTTGCAGTTTTTTTGAAGGTTGATTCATCTTCCCAACTTATACGGAAGAAATCCACACTTGGATCGGTAATATAAAGGGTGGCTGAGCCGTCTTTGAATTCGGATGCTTGTTTTTTATTAGATTCGGTAAGATAAGCATAATCTACATTATGACCCGTTTCGTGTACTAGTACGCTGATGAATTCTTCCACGGACATGTTAACTCCACGGAGTATTATAGTATTATTTCCACCCAATCCACGACCTGCGCTTGCGTTATAGTCGAGAATAATTCTTTCAACAGTATCTGCATGTTCAGCTGGAAGTGTAGACAAAACATTTACTATTTGTTCTTTCTGGCTGTCACTTAGGGCAATCTGAGAAGAGCT
Source organism: Patescibacteria group bacterium (assembly GCA_018814945.1). Taxonomy (GTDB): domain Bacteria; phylum Patescibacteriota; class Gracilibacteria; order UM-FILTER-43-11; family UM-FILTER-43-11; genus JAHIYT01. The sequence continues at coordinate 1,997 of JAHIYT010000161.1, read as the reverse complement.
GAGATTACGCATAGAAAAATTTACATCTACGTTTTCTTTAGCTACTTCATGAGTTTCAGTTGCAGCATGAACTTGAGTTTCTAGAACAACAGAATTTTTTGGCATGGTCAGCCAAATAAATAGTGCGAAAGCCTGTAATAAAAGAAAAAGAGTAAGTGTTTTTCGCATGTATAAGCGTTAAAGTACTCTTTTTATTTTTGTTTTACTTTTTCTAAATTTGGAGATTATTCTACAAGATTTATAAAGATTTGTCAAGGGTAATTAAACACTTTAAATTGTCTTATTTTTAGTGAGATTGATGCATTGTTTTATATGAAAACTTGAAAGTCTAAAAACCTGAAAACCATGTGTTCAATACTTAGTTTTCAAGTTTTCATAATTAATGTATGGTTATCTCGACGTAAAAAACTCAAAAAAGCATGTCTATCGCCCGAAAAATATTGGAAAACACTTTTATACAGGTATTAGGAAAGCTAATAACCGCTGGTTTATCTATAGTTGTCCTAAAAATTATATCCGGTTATTTGGGTACTGCAGGGTATGGGGATTACACCACTGTATACCAATTCCTAGCCTTTTTTGGTATTGCAGCGGACTTTGGAATCTACACGATTACAGTGAAGGAAATGTCGAAGGATGAGAAGAAAATACCGATGATTCTGGGTAATGTAATGGGGCTGAGGACATTTTTGGCAATTATAACGATGGGGGCTGCTGCATTAGCCGCCTTTTTAATACCAAGTTATGCGGGTACGGTTATTCCAATGGGTGTACTTATTGCAACACTTGCGACATTTTTTACACTTTTAAACGGAACGGTGAGCAGTGTTTTGCAAGTTCATTTAAAAATGCAGTTCGCTACAATTGGCTTGGTTATAGGTAAAATTGCCAGTGTTGCATACATGGCTCTTGTTGCTTATGTTTTGTATACGGGTGATATGACCACTGGTTTTTACCATCTAATGTGGGCAGGGGTTTTGGGTAATTTGGTGATGTTCGTAATTACTTCTTACTTTGTTACAAGGTTTAGTAAAATTACTTACAAATTTGATTTTGGGTTTTGGAAAAGGATTTTTATTACCTCTCTACCATATGGTGTGGCACTTGTGCTTAATACAATTTATTTCAGACTGGATGTAATTTTAATGACATTATTACTTCCTCATACGGAAGTATTGGCTAGCGGAAATATCTACTGTCCTAGCACTATGTGTAGTGATACGGAAGTTGGACTGTATGGTGTTGCAATGAGATTTTTGGAGATGTTAGTGATTATTCCGATCTATTTTATGAATTCCGTTTTGCCAGTTATGACCAGATTTATAGAGGAGCAAAGCAATAGAATTAAATCGTTAATGCAGTATTCATTCGACTTTTTAATAGCAACTGGAGTGCCAATTTTGGTTGGTAGTTTTATTTTGGCTGTGCCAATTATCAAATTTATTTCTGATCCGGAATTTGTAAGTGGAAATTTGTACACGTTTGGTTCTGATGTGGCAGTAAGAATATTGATGTTTGCAATGCTGTTTTCTTTTGTTAATTCCCTATTTGGCTTCACTCTGGTGGTTTTAAACAAACAGATTAAATTAATGTTTATTAATGCTGGGTGTGTGCTTTTCAATCTTATTGGCAATATGATGTTTATACCACTTTATGGCTTTAGGGGGGCGGCTGTTACATCGGTATTATCAGAATTATTTATTTTGATATTGACCGGTTGGGTAGTAAAAAAATCGCTTGGATTTAGCCTTTCACCAAAAACTTTATTCAAAATACTTCTTTCTTCAATCGTGATGGGCTTAGTTGTTGCTAGCGGTTGGTGGATTATGCAAGGGGCGTGGTTTGTATGGCAGCTTGCCTTACTTGTACCGCTTGGAGGCGTAACTTATGGAATTATGATTCTTTGGACCAAGGCTATTACGCCGGAAATGTGGAGACTACTGAAAAAATCGTAGATTTTTTCAGATTTAATAATGTTTAATATTGATTTTATATTT
>JAHIYT010000187.1 GCA_018814945.1 Patescibacteria group bacterium | reverse complement strand
TTGGTAATTTGGAAATTATTCCATAATTTTGACATATGATGATAAGATATAAACTACCTGTTTGTAAAATCCGGCACAGAAGCTACCGCCGTCCGTTAGCGTCCAGTGCGTGGGAAAAAAAAGATATTATACCGCACCGGTCGCTAACAGCCGCTAAAAAACCATGCCCGAGATAAAAATACGTTTCCAAAATAGAATCTCTGGAAATTTCGTATTTTTGGATAAAAAAGTTGATTCGGGCACAGTTTTTAGCGGCAAGCGTTATAAGCTATGTTATGCTGCGTTTAAGCTTGCCGGGCTACAGCCCGGTATAACGGCACAAATATACATTTATGCCATGTTTGTTAAACTTGTGCTTCGCAAGATTGAATAGTTTTAGTGAATGATAATATAATCTCGTCATACTGATTTATATTCTATTCCCAATCTTTTTGATATAATATGTCAAAGAACCACTATATTTGAAAAGTACTTTTCTACCCTTTATATTATCTATTCACAAAGAATAGATAGATAATATATAAGGGTAGAATGAGTACTTAATATAGTAATTCTTGTAACATATTGAAAAGATTGGGAATGTAAATCAGGATGACGAGATAAAAATCATGCACAAAACTATGACAATCTCAGAACACAGCTTATAACATGCGCTATATGTAATAGTTTCGCTACGCTCAACTACTACACATAGCTTTTACCGTTAGATGTAATTTCATAGCACACTGAAAAAGAGGACATTGCAAACATTAAAACTGTAATAATAAATAGACGGACTAAAACGGAATATTACAGAATAAAACGGACAAAAAAGAAATTTTGACGATTCTTCTTAAATACTACAACACTTTTGGCTAATTTTACTGACTATTACGGAATTGACAGACTAGGACAGAGTAAAACGGACTAAAACGGAACATGAAATCAAAGTTATTACACGGCGATATAACGGAAAAAATTATCAGCAGTTTTTTTTCTGTAAATAAAGCTTTAATAAACGGATTATCAACTGATATTTACCGAAATGCACTTTTCATTGAATTTGAGCATAAAGAACTTGTTGTTGAAAGAGACTATTCAATAGCATTACAATACCGATACAAAAGCATTGGTGAATTGACTGCTGATTTTTTAGTAAACGGACAAGTATTAGTACAAGTAGTATGTGCGGAAATCTTTGATAAATTGATAGAAGAATACGCCAAATTGTTACTTAAAAAGAGCCAATATGAAGTCTGCATAGTATTAAATATATATGGTGATACTGAATATAAGCGATTCCTTTTGACTAATGATTTTAAGAGATAGTATAAACAAATTAAAAGCAGAGAATCCAGAATCCTATGAGCCAGAGAAGTATGAAACGCAAAAAAAAATCACTTGGTGGTCAAAAGTTTTCTGATAGGGTTAGAGAACAATTACGCAACAAAGGGAAGCCGGTTCAGACAAAAAAAATTGAATTTGCATGTAGGAATTGTTTAACTATCTTTATGTTTGAATTTACCGATGTATGTTTTGATGCAGTTCGCGAATTGCATTTTACTCCTGAAGCAGAATGTCCGAAATGTGGATCAACGGACGAAATTTCATTTACTGATTATGGTCAGGAGCGGATAGAAGATATGATATTTAGCAACCTGATAAGGACAAGGAAATAACCGATGGCAGGACCACACAAACATAATAAAGAATGTAAATGCGAGCAATCAAAACCTTCAACCTGGCAATCGGAGAAGAAATATCGTCTGGCTGATTTTTTTGATAGTCATTGGGATGAATACTGTAAGCATCCGACAGAATTTATAGAGCCAGAGCAATACAAGGCAGTCAATGCAATCCGTACCTGTCAGACTGCAGTATTGGGAATAGATGTATATGCCTGTCCGGAATGTGGTGAAATTGTTGAAAAGTACCATACCTGCAAGAATCGTTTTTGTCCGTCGTGCAGTTGGCGTGATACCTTAAAATGGGCAGAAAGACAATTCAATAAGATGATGAATATAAAGCATCGTCATGCAATTTTTACCCTTCCTCATGATTTGCATCCACTGGTAAAAGCCAATAAAAAAGTGATATACAATGCATTAATGCGTACAGCAGCGGATACTTTTAAAGACTGGCAGAAGCACAAATTCGGATTGTCATGCGGGATTATATCGGTTTTACATACTTTCGGCGAAAAAAAGGAAATGCATAATCATGCTCACATGATTGTATCGTGGGGTGGCATTGATGTTAATACAGGAGAATTACGTGAGATTCGTCAGGAATTTGTTAAATTCGATTTTTTAAAAGATAAATTCCGCTGCAAATTTGAAGATGAATTAATACGTCTATTTGATGAAGGAGATTTAAAACACAAATTTTCCGGCAGGATGGAATTTATGCAGTTTATA
>JAHIYT010000160.1 GCA_018814945.1 Patescibacteria group bacterium | reverse complement strand
CTAAAACGAATATATCTCAAACAACTTAGTTATATCCACATTAGTAATATCTTGTTTAGCTAATGGGCCATTTTCAAATTGTGGTTGCTCATCTTCGTACACTCCGCGCTCCTCTTTGTAGAAGATTCCAATTGGAAGTTTGTCTGCTGGTTCCATCATTTTCTTTAATGCAGCTTTTTTACTGGTAATATCGTGATCGGACTGTTGTAAGTCATAAGTTTTTTGTTGGTAATAATCATATCCATGAATCTTATCCCATGTTACACAAGGTTGAAGAATGTCGATTAATGCAAAACCTTTATGCTTAATTCCTTCCATTATCAAGTTTACGAGATGCGGAAGGTTACCAGCATAACCACGAGCAATAAATGAACATTTAGATGACATCGCAAGTTGAAGCGGATCGATATTTGGGTCTGGTGTGCCAAATGGAGTTGATGGAGACTTTTGCCCCTTCTCTGCAGTAGGTGATGCCTGACCTTTTGTTAAACCATAAACTGTATTATTGCCGACTAGATATACGAGATTGGCATTACGACGCATTGCGTGAATAAAATGCCCCATACCTATTCCATATGCATCTCCGTCTCCGGACCACGCAATTACATCCAATTCATGATTAGCAAGTTTGGTTCCGGTTGCAACGGGTAATGGACGACCATGAAGGGTAATAAGACCGTAAGTGCTGAACCAATAAGGCGCATTTGCCCCACAGCCGATTCCGGATACTAGTGCAACGTTATCTGGATCCAGATCCATTTTAGCCATTGCCATTTTTAAAGCAGCTTCGATTCCGAAGTCTCCGCATCCTGGACACCAGTTTGGTTTACCGCCTGTGTTGTCTGTGTAGTCTTGGGGGGTTCGTGGCATATAATTTAATTTTTAATTTACAATTTTAAATTTTAAAACATTTGTAAATTGTGAACTGTAAATTGTAAATTATTTAATAAGTTGGATAACTCTCTCAGCAATCTGATCTGGCGTAAACGGACGGCCGGAATAATCGAGAATCTTTTTGGAAATATCCACACCAGCTTTCTCGGCGATTAAGCCACCTAACTGAGATGAAATATTTCCTTCAACAAGAATTGGCATTTTGGTTTTTTCTAAAGCCTCTCGTACACCAGGTTGAAAAGGTTGTAAGTATTTTATGTGCAAAAGATTTGCGGAAACTCCTTTTCGCTTGAGCCATTCCATTGCCTCATAAGCAGGGCCATAAGTTGCACCCCAACAGACGAGAGTAACGTCCGCATTTTGCTCACCCTCTAGTTTCGCAGGAGGTAAAAGCTTTTCTAATGTTTCCATCTTCCTCATTCTACGTTCATTGATTCTATTTACCGGTTCAATTTCTTCTGTAAAGTATCCATCTTCTCGATGTTCGTAACTGGAAGCAGTGTGAGCTCCGCCTTTTTGTCCAGGAACAGTGCGGGGAGAGATTCCACTTGCAGTGTCTTTAAATCTTTCAAAGTTTTTTGGAATTTCATCTTCAGAAAGTAACTTTCCTCTATTTATTTTTAACTGACTTACATCTAGAAATGGTAAATTCACACTTCCCTCTCCTAAATATTTTTCGGTGAGAAGTATTACAGGACATTGATAGATTTCAGCCAGATTAAATGCGTGAAATGCCATATAAAATGCTTCTTCATGAGTTCCAGGTGAAAGAACTATTTTTGGAAAATCACCCTGAGAAGCGTGAATGACCTGACGAAGATCACCTTGCCCGGTACGGGTAGGTAAACCGGTTGATGGACCAGGGCGCTGAACCTCCACGATTACGACTGGCACCTCCACCATTCCAGCTAAACCGATTGCCTCTGTCATCAATGAAAAACCACCACCAGAGGTTGCAGCCATACTACGAGCTCCAGCAAAACCTGCACCAATTGCCATATTAATGGCAGAAAGTTCGTCCTCGACGTGATTTACGGAAATATTGAAGTCACGTGCATGCTTTGCCATTGCGTGAAGAATGGAGGAACTTGGTGTCATTGGATATTCTGAAACAAATTTACAGCCAGCTTTAATGGCACCAAAAGTAATTGCGTAATTACCATTCACCATAAAGGTTTTTGTGTGTTCTTTAACAGGCTTAATAACGTAATTAAATTCCTGATTGAAGTTTTCTTTCACATAATTATAACCAGCCTGAGCCGCATCAACATTTTTACTGGTTACGGACTCACCCTTCTTTGCAAAAGTTTTTACTATTAGATCTAGTAGTACGTCTATTGGATAATCGATTAAGGCAACTGCTGCACCAATAGCTACAACGTTTTTTGCAAGATCTAAACCAACTTTTTCCTTCGCAATCCTGCGGAGTGGAACCGGAAACAGCTTTATGCCCTCTTTTTTTACTTTCGTGATCTCAGGATCATAAATAACTCCACCACCCGGCACGACATCATCTAGATATAAATCTGTAGTTTCTTTGTCGAGCGCAATAACCAGATCGTATTTTGTGAGGTGCGAATAAACTTTTTTTTCGGATGCGCGAATTTGGAAAATGTTGTTGTACCCCTTAATAACGCTATGAAACTCTGCATTGGTTTTAAACCAAAGACCTGCGTGCATACATAATTTTGCAAACATTGTACCGGGAAGATCTACACCTTCACCAGCTTTTCCTCCAACCATAAATGTCAATTCGTTGATTACCATTAATTAATTTATTTTTGCATTTAATTGTACCCACAATTCAGACCCAAATTCAAGGTGTATTCTGTTGATTTTTTGCTGATTTTTCACTAAAATCTATTAGCTAACTCGAATAGGAAATCGGGTGGAGGATCGAATAGGGATTCGAATAGATCAATACGATCCCCAATACGATCCCCAATACGATCATCAATACGAAATATGGACTACTACAAGGCTCTCGGAGTCGATAAAAAAGCATCGGAACAGGAAATAAAGCGTGCCTATCGTAAACTGGCTCAACAACATCATCCAGACACTGAAAAGGGTGACGAGAAAAAGTTTAAAGAGATTACAGAAGCTTACGAAGTTTTGGGTGATAAGCAAAAAAGGCAACAATATGACCAATTTGGCAGTGCTGGGTCAGGTCCTGGTGGGGCTGGCTTTGGACAAGGCTTCGAAGGATTCCAAAATGTTAATTTCGACTTTGGAGGTGGTGGTTTTGGAGATATTTTTGACAGTTTCTTCGGTGGCGGAGCAAGAAGGGCAGCTGAAAAGAGAGGTCCTAGCCAAGGAAGTGATATTGAAATGGTCATTGGACTTAAATTTGAAGAAGCCGTATTTGGTGTGAGTAAAGAGGTTGAAATATCACGCTATGAAACTTGTGATAAATGTAAAGGTAAGGGTGCTGAGCCAGGTAGCAATCTAAAAACCTGTAATACATGTTCTGGTACCGGTCAGCAGGTTAGGATTCAAAGAACACCTCTCGGGCAAATACAAACGACAGCAGTCTGCTCCGATTGTGAGGGAAGAGGTCAAATCCCTGAGAAAAAATGTACCAAATGCAGGGGTGAAACCAGATTATTAAAAACATCAGTAATCAAAGTTAAGATCCCGGCAGGAATTAACGACCAAGCTGTTATTAGGCTAAAGGGTAAGGGTGAAGCAGGTTCTCTTGGCGGTCCTTACGGTGATTTATTTGTGCATATCAGCGTTGAACCGAGTAGGGAATTCGAAAGAATTAAAGATGACATATATACAACTCAGCATATACACGTATTGCAAGCAGTGCTAGGCGATGAAATTCCAGTAAAAACTATCCACGGTAACGTAAAACTTAAAATTCCAGCGGGCACAGAGAGTGGGAAAACCTTCAAGATTAAAGACCACGGTGTATCAAAGGTAAATTCAACCACCAAAGGTGAACACTACGTAAAAATTAAAGTTGATATTCCACAAAAACTTTCAAAGAAAGAACGTAAGCTTTACGAAGAGCTTATAGCTGAGACCAATCTTGATATAAAGCCACAAAGTAAGGGAATATTTGGATAAAAATATATATTGATGTATTCTAACATTCGCTAACCAATTGCTGAGCCAATAGCTAATCCAATAGCTACAGGATAGGCAACTGGCAAAGCCATTGGATAAGCAATCGGAAACACTATGAAAAGAAACTACTCACCAACAAAAGAATCAATCGCTCCAAAGTTTATTGGATTAATAGTCCTGGTTATTTTTGTATTCATTTTAGGTTGGAATGTTGGCGCTAATCGCATGTCTCAACAACAAGGAACTTCAACAACAAAATCCGTGACCAGCCCGTATGGTGAAACTGAAACTGTAAATATGCAGCTATTTTGGGACACGTGGAATATTTTGAGCAGTAAATATGTAGATCCACCACTTTTGGACACTCAGAAAATGATTTATGGAGCTATTGAAGGAATGGTTGATGCATTAGGTGATCCATATACAACGTTTATGACACCTAAGGAAAATAAAGAGTTCCAGGACAGCCTAGAGGGAACATTAGAAGGTATAGGTGCAGAGCTAACGCTCAGACATGGCTTGCTAACAGTAATTTCTCCTTTGAAAGGTTCACCTGCAAAAAGCGCAGGGCTACAGCCGGAAGATATTATTTACATGGTAAACGGTGAACCCACTGAAGAAATGACCCTCGAACAAGCTGTTATGAAAATCAGAGGTAAAAAGGGAACTAGTGTAATTCTTACAGTTATTAGAAAAGGTGGAAGCGAACCAATAGATTTAACTATTGTTAGAGACACTATAAACATTAACAGTGTAGATTGGGAAATGATTGATGATATTGCACTTATTGAAATCAATCAGTTTGGGAACAATACAATGTGGGAATTCAGCAAAGCTATTAATGACATCTTAAACCGAAGGCCTGCAGGAATAATTTTAGATCTTCGTTATAACGGGGGTGGGTATTTAGATGGTGCAGTAGATATAGCTTCTGAATTTATTGAGAAGGGTACGGTTGTAACAATCAAAAAACGAAATCCCGAAGAAGACGAAGTTATTTATGTAAACGGGCAAGCAAGGGCAGTAAGTACCCCACTTGTGGCACTTATCAATAAAGGTAGCGCATCTGCTTCGGAAATAGTAGCGGGAGCTATTCAGGATCATGGAAGAGGTATTGTTATTGGTGAAACAAGCTTTGGCAAGGGTACCGTGCAAGAGGTTGAAAACCTAGTAGGTGGTTCAAGTCTAAGAATTACTATTGCAAAAT
>JAHIYT010000159.1 GCA_018814945.1 Patescibacteria group bacterium | reverse complement strand
TGCATTGCTTTGTAAAGCCACTCCATTGCGTACGCTAGATTCAACGATCTTGAGTCGAGATTCAATTTCATCCTTCAGAATGTTTAAAAGATTTTCATTCTCTTGCAGTAAAAGTGCATTGAAATAAATTTGGTTGATATGCTCCCGAAGCTTGTATAGTTCAACTTCGATATTCTGCTGATCAACGCTCAAAGATGCATTCTCCAGAATTTTTTGACCTCGGGTTAAGCCACCATCATATAAAGTATTGGAGACATCAAGCGTAACCTTGTAGATATCTTTATCTATCTCAGGAATTGTGATACCAGGAACATGAAGTGGCAAGGTAGTAACATCTGACTGATATGTAGATTGCCCATTGATCGTTAATTGCGGAAACCAATTGGTGGTTAAGTTATTGATTTTCAATTCTGCTGCGGACTGTATTAGTTCAAACTGTTGATGTAAAGGGTAGTTTGCACGAGCTTTGTACTGACAGTATTCCAGTGTTAAAGTATCTGGTACCTGCGCTATTAGCAGTCCCCCAACAGCGATTACCGATATAATGATTTGTTTTTTCATAATTTTTCCAGTGCCTTAAGGATAAAACGGGTGACTTCCTGTTTGCGACTCTCGAGAAATTGTCGATATTTTTCGGGATCGCTATCGAATAGTACTGTTTGCAAGATAGGACGGGCAACGAATGGAAAAATGCAAAGCGCGATTATATTGACGATCAGTTGCTGAGGCTCAATTTCGGCGCAATTCTCATTGCGCATTTGTTCAGTCAGGCGATTCTTCAGTCCCCTGGGGTCGATACCACTCATCAGTAGCGTATTGCCAATCCGGTCCGGATTGCGGTACAACTCGTGCAGTACAAAAGACGGGATGTGCGGATTTTCCGTCAGCAGGTCGATATAACTGCCGACGAAGCCCTCGATCTTTTTGGCCAATGGTGCTGAAGAGCTCATGATCTCGAAAATGCGTGGGACGATCTTACGAATCGATTCCTTGAAGACAGCTTCGAAGAGTTTCTCCTTGCTGCGATAATAATAATGCAGAAGCGCCTTGTTGATGCCTGCTTTGTCGGCCATCTCCTGCATGCGTGCACCATCAAAACCTTTCTCTACGAAAACCACACGCGCGGTTTCGAGGATCAGGGTTTCGGTACTTTTGTTCTGTGTGGTCATCGTAAAAACCTCTCTTTTGCCAGATAGTTTAATTATATGGTTAAACTACTTGGATAAATTTAACAGGCGAAGACAATTGATGCAAGTGGAATTATTTTACTGGTAAAAATATAAACTTATCATCAGATATAGCCCTAAAATAAAAAAGTCTCATTTCGAGACTTTTTTTGCTCCGCACCAGCATGCCAAACTCGAACTTTTTGGTCTTTTCGGAATCATTTTATATCACTCGATTTAAAAACAAAGGATACCGTTACCATTTAGGGTGCTAAGATAAACAACCACCTCCTACAAATACAAAAGAATCAAAGAAAGGGCGTAAAGATATATTCAACAATTTATTAAGGAAGAATAGTTGGACTAGAGCAGAACTTGCTAAACATTTAGGTGTTGGTCGGGCTTGGATTAGTAATGTGTTGAAATAAATAATTTCATAAATAAGACAATTTTATCTTCAACATTTATTAATTTCTATTCCAAATTAGGAGTAATTATGCAATCATCATTATCATTTATTTTAGTCTTTTGGTATTTTAGCTTTTCATGCTTATTTGGACAAACATATGGTAGTTTTACAGACACCAGAGATAATAAGACCTATAAAACTATTAAGATTGGTGATCAAGAATGGATGGCTGAAAATTTAAAATTTTGGGTCTCAAAAGAGTCATCATATTATGTTGGAGTATCAAACTTTTATGGTATGCAAGATGAAAATTATCATATTTATGGTCGGCTTTATCCTTGGGAAACAGCATGTAAGGCATGTCCCGATGGTTGGCACTTACCAGACATTACAGAATGGTATGCACTAATTAATAGTTTTGGCCACCTATACGATGATGATTATACAATACCAACATTAAAGGAATTCAGAAAGACACCAAAGGAAGTACGTAGAGTACGTAATGAACTTGCACGAGAAACATTTGACAAATTTCAAGAAGGAGGATTATCAGGTTTCAATGTACTATATGGTGGATATTATGAATTACAAGGTCCAGGACCATTTTCAGGTTTAGGTACCATTGCTAGATTTTGGAGTTCAAGTGATAATGTAGAGACAGGAATGTTCAAAAGTGTAAAGGCTGAAGGATTTCGATTCGACAAATGGGGCAAATCTTTTTCTCCATGGCCATTTCTTAAAGATGCTCGTTGCTCAGTAAGATGTGTGAAAGATATTATACAAGAAGAAGAAAATATAGATTAAATAAAATTCAATAATTATTAAATAACAATATGTTACAACTGGCTCCGGAGGAGGGACTCGAACCCCCGACC
>JAHIYT010000158.1 GCA_018814945.1 Patescibacteria group bacterium | reverse complement strand
TCCACTAGCTAAACTTATTTGTTCAGTTAATCCTTTTGTGGCAATAAAATATGCTCCTCCGAACATTATAAAAGTTCCCCAAATTTGTTTTACGCCGACTCTTTCTCTTAACCAGATTGCTGAAATTATACCCACAATAACCATTTGTGTACGACTAATTAGCACTCCATTAATAGCACTGGTTTTAAGCAGTCCGTTGAAAAGGAAAAGTGGTTGTATAACAGCTGAAAGGAGGCCCACAAAAACAAGTGCTATCATTTCCTTACGCTTAAGCTGGCCTAAATTTTTTATTTCTGACCACGCACCAAAGAAAAGCATTAGTGTTATAACTGAAAAGATCTGAGCTATGGCTGCAAGGGAATACGTTGAGAAATGCTGAAGAAGAACTTTACTGAATGTAGAGTAACTTGAAATGAATATAGTTGATATAAGAGCAGCCAAAAGTCCTAATTGAGCCTTTTTCATAATCTTTAGTTATCAATTTTTTGAAATCTAGGAACCTTTCCCCCCTCCACTTCTACCATTTCTGTGAACATCTTGAGCGACCTAACCCAAAGCTGATGTTCTTTATCCAGAGATTTATAAACAACCATGTCCTCTTTGGTTTCAGAGTGCTTTGCAATACTAATAACCTTATAAATTCCTCCTTTATAATGTTTGTAAACCCCTGCGCGTATTAGTGACTTTTTGGTCATTTATGAGATCTTATCCGCTAACCCAATATATGTTTTAGGAGTAAGTTTCAGAAGGCGATCTTTATCATCTTTTGGGATTTTCAATTCTTTAATAAATTCCTGAACAGTTTTTTTGTTAATCTCTTTTCCACGAGTGAGTTCTTTTAACTGTTCATAGGCTTTTGGTATTCCACTTTTTCTCATTACAGTTTGAATTGCTTCAGCGAGTAACACCCAATTATTATCCAATTCTTCTTGTATAACTTTTGTGTTCAACTCGAGCTTTCTAAGGCCTTTTAAAGTGCTTTTATAAGCCAAAATACTGTAACCCCAGCTAATTCCAATATTGCGTTGAACCGTGCTATCAGTTAAATCCCTCTGCATCCTTGATAAGGGAAGTTTTTCAGATAGGTGACGAAGAATCGCATTCGCAATTCCTAAATTTCCTTCGGAGTTTTCAAAGTCTATTGGATTTACTTTATGAGGCATTGCAGAAGATCCAACTTCTCCCTTAACTACTTTTTGTTTAAATATTCCACGGCTAACATATGTCCAAACGTCGCGATCTAAATCAATTAGAATAGTGTTGAAACGAGCCATTGTATCGTAAATCTCAGATTGAAAATCATGTGACTCGATTTGAGTTGTATATGGGTTGAATGCAAGGCCTAGACTGTGAACAAATTTTGTACTCAACTTTGTCCAATCAACCTTTGGGTATGCCACAAAATGTGCATTCCAATTTCCTGTAGCTCCATTAATTTTTCCGAAAACATCTTGCTTGTCCAACGCTTTCATTTGCCGTTCTAATCTTTTTGCAAATACCAGAAACTCTTTGCCAATAGTAGTAGGGGAGGCAGGTTGTCCATGAGTGAGTGAGAGCATTGTAACTTTTTTCCATTTTTTGGATAGAGCATTAATTTCTTTCAAAAGCTCCCTCATTATTGGTAAAAGCACATTGTTACCAGCACCCTGAATCATTAATGCAATTGCCAGATTGTTGATATCTTCTGATGTACAAGCGAAATGAATAAATTCCAAATGCTTTTTAATGCTAGTTTTCTCCAGCTTCTCCTTCATATAATACTCAACAGCTTTTACATCGTGATTAGTAGTTTTTTCGATTGTTTTAACTCTTTGCGCTTCTTTTTCGTCAAAATTCTTAACCAGATTTTCCAAAATCTTTATCTGAGAATCGCTAAAAGGTGGTAGCTCCTTAATCCCTTTTTCTGCAGATAATGCTAAAAAGAAAGCAACCTCTACAACTAAGCGGTGCTTAATCAGTGCGTACTCAGAGAAATATGGAATTAATTCTTCTACTTTATTGGCATATCTGCCATCTAGAGGACTAAGTGAAGTTATCATATTTTTTTAATGTTATTCTCTGATATTTCAGTATATATATTTTTTCACGCTTGCACAATTTAAAATAATGTTATATAGTATTTATCCGTTGTTATTTAATTTTAAAGTTATGGCTGATCCCGAATTAAAAATACCCACAACAAAAGATGCAGAGGCTTCATTGACGAGAAAACACCCGGAAATTTTTGATAGGTTTGATATTTTGAGGATACGAGCAGCTATAGAACAAGTTATAAGAAAAATTTCTAGTTTACATACTGAAGAACCCGATGATGACGGAGAGAAGGAAAGAGATACATGGAATGTTGATGTGATAGATGATGCTTTTTCTGGTAAAGTTCTAGAAATTTTAGAGTCCGATCAAAAATTAACTGAAATGATAAAACAGGCCTTTTATTTTGCTCTAACAGAGGGGCATATAGATAGAGCTCGTCAATTAAGAAGTGCCTGTCCGGGTATTAGCTTTAGAGATGAGATTGTGGACGCCTTTAAGGATGCTTACGCGTACAATAAAAAATATTTACTCAGAGAAATCGCACAATTTGATCCGAGATTGTCATATGAAGATCTTTTGGCAGAGTTGAATAGAAAGGCAGATGAGGCAGAGAGGGCTTAAAACGATTCTTTTACGTCATTAATATGCTTCACTACTTGTTTTCGAAGCCCCTTATCTGTAAGCGCCAGAATCCTTATCGCTGCCATTGCTGCATTTTGAGGATCGACTACAGTCATTGCTGGAGTATCTGTTGGCATTTGAACAGATGAATGAATATTAGTTAAATAGTCTGCTTTATCACTAAAGGGTGGGCAAGCTATTACTGGATGAATTGAATTAGCTGCTACAACTCCAGACAGGCCGTTTGAACGACCTGCAATTGTTATGTAGCAAATATCGTCATTTGTTTTATTAAAGTCATCTACGATGCTGAGTACTAGTTCTGGTACCTTGTGTGCGGAACAAACATAGAGTTCTGCTTTTACTCCGAATCTATCCAGATGTTCTGCGATTTTTCTTGCGTGGGCTTCATCGCTTTTGCTACCCATTAATATTGGAACTAACATAGTAATTAATTTTAAATTTTAAATTTATAATTAGCCTAAAAAATAATTATTCAAATTTTCTTGGATTCGTTCCAAAATTGGGCGGTCGGCATTGTACTTAAATTCCCGTCCTGTAAGTTTTTCATAAATTTCTATGTATCTATAAGAAAGCTCTTCAACAAGTTCTGCCGGAGCTTCTGGTAATATCTCGTCGTTGTACGGATCACAGTGATCTACAAACCATAAGCGTAAGAATTCTTTATCGAAACTATCCGGTTCCTCTCCGGCTGCAAATTTAGCTTCGTAAGTATCTGCAACCCAGTATCTGGATGAATCCGGTGTGTGAACCTCATCAGCTAAATATATATTTCCCTGCTCATCTGCTCCGAATTCGTATTTGGTATCTACAAGAATAAATCCTTTTTCTGCTGCAATTTCACTACCTCTCTGGAATATTCTAAGTGCGTAATCTTCGATCTTGCTCCAATCATTTTCTGACACCAACCCTCGGGAAATGATTTCATCACGAGCAATTTTTTCATCATGCCCTGTTTCCGGTTTTGTGGTTGGGGTAATGATCGGTGTATCGAATTTTTGGTTCTTCTTAAGCCCTTCAGGTAATTGTACTCCGCAGAAAAGCCTTTCACCATTATTGTAATTCACCCAAGCTGAAGTATCTGTTGTGCCTGTTATATAACCACGAATAACAACTTCTACAGGAAAGATCTTCAACTTTTTTACAATGGAAACATTTGGATCCGGTGTAGAAATTAAGTGATTATCTACAATGTCTTTGGTTTTATCAAACCAAAATGCTGCGAATTGATTTAATACCGCCCCTTTAAATGGAACTGCAGCTAATATTCTATCAAATGCAGATTGTCTATCGGTTGTTACTATGATTCTTTTTCCATCTCTTTCATAAGTATCGCGCACCTTTCCGGTATGCAATTTATTAAATCCTTCAAAATCTGTTTTTGTAACAGTGTTTTGAAGATTCACTTTTATTATTGGTCTATTGGGCATTTTTATTTAATTATTAATTAGTGATTTTCATCTTACCAAAAAATGTGGGTGGTTGGGAATTTTTTTATTAAACAATTGACTTATTTGCTATAATGCACTATAAATATATGCCTGTAATATTATTTCTATGCCCTCAGAAGTAGAAAGAGAAAAGGACGCATTATTCGATACCATTGTTGATATCATTGTTAGTGATGAATCTAATAAGGCTAAAAAAGAAAGAATATCTGTGATAGTTGAGTTGATGTTGGTAGCATTCCGCAGCCGTCTTAACCAAGGTATTCTTGGGGGATTAATTAGAAATGGTGAGGTGTGGGAGGAGCGATTGGATAAATTTGTAGGTATATATGAATGTATACCTGCTTCAGAAAGAGCAAAGATTACCGATATTTTACGTGGTGCGATGAAGGAAAAGATTGAAAGTGATAAAGAATCGATTTAAACTGGGTGCATGAGGATTCAACAAATACAAAAACAAATTAAAAAATTAAAGCTAGGTGCCGTACTTATATCCAAGCCAGAGAATGTTTTTTATCTTTGCGGTTTTTTGGGTAGCAATGGTCAGCTTTTTATCACTCCAAATAAAGCAACTTTGATAACTGATTTTCGATATTTTCGTGTTGCGAGAAAGCAGCTAGTAAAAGGGGTAAAAGTTTATGATCAAAAAAAAGGTTTAAAGGGACTTGTTGGCAAGATAAAAATCATTGGAATAGAAGAGGCTTACATAACTATCGCTCAACTTAAGGGGCTTAAAAAAGCTTTAAAGGGGGTTAATTTTAAACCGACTGATTATATGGTCGAAAAGATGAGAATGATTAAAGATGAGGAGGAGATGAAGATTATTAAAAGGGGAGTGAAGATTATGGAAAAGACTCTTGCTGACTTTCGTAAAACTATGAGAGTGGGGCAGGGCGAAGAGGAAATGAGCTGGAAACTTTTATCTATCGCCAAAAAAAATGGTGCTGAAGGATTTTCTTTTCCGCCAATAATCTGCTTTGGTAAAAACACTGCTGATGTTCATCATCAGGTTGAAAATAATAAACTTAAAAAAGGAGAAAAAGTTTTGGTGGATTTTGGAATAAAATACAAGAATTATTGTACTGACATGACAAGAGTTTTTTACTTATATAAGAGCAAAGGCAATGGTATTGAACAAAAAATGTATTCAACTGTTTTTGAGGCTAATCGGGCCGCGATTAGGGCTATAAAAGTTGGCGAAAAGTTTTCTGATATAGATAAGGCAGCTCGCTCCGTTATTAAAAAGGCTGGATATGGTAAGTATTTTGGCCATGCAACCGGGCATGGAATAGGTCTAAAAGTACATGAGCATCCTGCAGTCAGTGAGGCCTCAAATGAGGTAGTTGAACCTGGTATGGTTTTTACAATTGAGCCTGGAATTTATATAGAAGGAAAGGGTGGAATTCGTATTGAAAATATGCTTTATGTAAGCCAAAAAGGAAAGGTTGAAGTTCTAACTAAGTTTGAATATTAAGAACTAATTATTTGTTCACGCAAGTCTAAAATCTTGCGGTTTTTTTGACGTGGGGTATAATGGCAAGATTTTTCCGCTAACTCCAGTTACTAAACAAAAATCAAAAATGAATACTGTAAACAAAAAAATAATAGGCTTTTTGGCTCTCCTTACATATATAGTAATGCTGAGTCCTGTTGCTGTTGCAAATACTGCTGCTGGCTACGGACAATCACGTAAGTTCTTGGTAACTGGGTATTATTCACCATTACCAAATCAATCTTTTTATGTACGTGGAAGTTATGAAGCTGATATTCGCCTAAATGGTCGTGGTACAAATGGTGCGGATGGTACGCAGGTTTACGTTGGTATGCTTGCTGCACCAAAAACCTATCCATTTGGCACTCGTATAGTACTTCCAGGCCTTGGCGTGGGAGAAGTGCATGATCGTGGTGGCGCAATTATTGCGGGTGCGGATTACGATAGAATAGATGTATGGATGGGGCATGGTGAAGAAGGCCTTGCTCGAGCCTTGAATTGGGGTGCAAGAATTGTTGAAGGTGAAATCTTCTGGTCAGCACATCAAATAGAACCGGGTCTTTCGTTTAGCTGGATAGATTCCGGATTGCCACAAAAAGTAATAGATAGAATGAGGCCAAAAGCACTTCAGGATCCACAAGTATTTACCAAAGCTATTACGAAACAATCAAATACTGCAGATATTAAGGAGTTGCAAGAAGCATTAACTACATTTGGTTATTACCATGGCGATGTAACTGGCACTTATGATCAGGCTACAACCGATGCAGTACTTGCATTTCAGCTAGTTGAAGGCGTGATTCCGAATGAAAATACAGCTGGAGCTGGTAATTTTGGTCCAAAGACTCAGACAAAGTTAAAAGAGGTATTGGAAAGCTTTAATGCTGAAGTAAGGAAAGAACAAAAGCGTCTTGAGCAAAATAGAGAGCTTTTGAATGCAGGTCTTGGTAAAACGGCTGAGGGTGAAGATGTTGTAGCATTGCAAAGGATGCTTTGGGAACTTGGTTATTATAATGGTCCATTAAATGGAGAATACGACACGGCAACTATTGATGCTGTATTTGAATTCCAACTAGCTTATAACATTGTTAGCAGCAACTGGGATTCAGGTGCCGGATACTATGGAAAGCAGACACACGCGGCTTTAACAAATGCTGTAAATAGTAAGATTCAGCAAGTTGCAAAATACCCTATGCAAAAGCAAGTTTGGGTTCCTTCCAGTAAAGACCTGCCTAAAATTGCCAGCTTAGAACCACCAAAAGTGGAGATAGAAAGGCAATCGCTTTCTTTTGCACCTGAATTAATGAAACAAGACGTTGATTTGGACTTATCCGATCAATTAATAAAGGAATTAGATTTATACGATAAGAACAGTGAAGTAATAAAACTTCAAAACATATTAATTAAGAACGGTTATTTAATTGCAGGTCTTAATACTGGTTATTACGGTGCTAAGACAGAATCTGCAGTACTTAAATTTCAAATGGAGAAGGGGATTGTAGATTCTGCTATGTCCCAAGGTGCGGGGCGCGTAGGTCCTATGACCAGAAAAGCGCTAAATAGTTTATAAACTGACTTAAGAGCAGTATTCAGCCAACAATCCTCTCCCCGCTTAGCGGGGACAGAGGATTTTTGGTATATAGGCTTTGTTTTATTGACAATAGATTAAAAATATGTTAAAATTTAATACTAAATTAATAATTTTATTGATGCCCCAAGATTCCGATGTACAATCTTCTGGGCAGAAATAATTCTCAATTTGGCCAATATCTGTATCTATTTTATCATATTTTACATTATCGCCAGAAGCATATAT
>JAHIYT010000157.1 GCA_018814945.1 Patescibacteria group bacterium | reverse complement strand
TGGCAGGAAATGCTAGGACTGAGAGAGTTTGCAAATATAAATAAAATTCCTTATCTGATTTTGGGTGGCGGAAGCAACATTTTATTTGCGGATGAGGGTTATGACGGGCTTGTAATCATGAATCAAATGAATAAGGTGCAGATTCATAAGAACATTGTTACTGCAGAAAGCGCAGTTAATTTAACAAAATTGATTTTGATTTGTTCACAACATAATTTAGGTGGTATTTCCGGTCTTGCTAATGTGCCCGGTAGTGTTGGCGGTGCGGTTATGGCAATGCCGGTACTCCGGATGTGTGGGTTGGCAGTGTATTTGTACATGCAGAAATTCTGCCGGAAAATGGAAAGAAGCCAATAATTGTTGGTCCGGATTATTGTGAATTTGGGTATAGAACCAGTAAATTCAAGAAGACTAAAGACATAATTCTTTCCGCTACATTTAGATTAAAACCAATGCCTCAATCTTTTATTAGAACTGAAGTGAGTCAGTACATAAGAATGAGAACTGTGAAACAGCCAATGGGTTATTCTTGTGGGAGTTTTTTCAAAAATCCTGGTGAATTTCCCTCTGCAGGCTGGTTAATTGATCAAAGTGGTTGTAAGGGTATGAAAGTTGGCGGTGCAGAAGTTTCTAAAAAACATGCAAACTTTATAATGAATACTGGCAGGGCTACTTCGGCTGATATTTTAGAACTAGCACTTCAGGTTCATAAAAGAGTTAAGGAAAAATATAATGTAGAATTGGAACCGGAAGTTCAAATACTTCCTAACAATCCATTTAATAAATAATTTACAGTTTTAAATTTTAAATTTTCAAATATTTTTGTAAATTGTGAATTGTAAAATGTAAATTAAATAAATATATGATCGATAGAAAAAAAGATTCTCATAAGGGAGAAAATGGAAAAGTTATGATAATCGGCGGAAGTCAGATGTTTCACGGAGCTCCTATCCTTTGTTCGCTGGGGGCAGAATATTCCGGCGTTGATTTAGTTTTTCCTTTTTTGCCAAAGGCCCACGCTGATGCAGCAAAAACTTATTCTCTCAATTTCATTCTTCATACTTTTGTAGAAGATGTTCTTTCTAATAAAGACGTAAAAACTATTGTTAACTTCAGTAAAAAAATGGATGTTGTGGTTATGGGGCCTGGCCTTGGGACTGACCCAAAAACCAAGATCGCTGTTAAGTCATTATTAAAGAATTTGAGTGTTCCAACCGTAGTTGATGCTAGTGCTCTTTTTTATACCAATATATTCCCAAAAAACACAGTACTAACACCTCATAGAGGAGAAT
Source organism: Patescibacteria group bacterium (assembly GCA_018814945.1). Lineage (GTDB taxonomy): Bacteria > Patescibacteriota > Gracilibacteria > UM-FILTER-43-11 > UM-FILTER-43-11 > JAHIYT01. The sequence goes on along the minus strand of JAHIYT010000157.1, from coordinate 1,099 downwards.
TTAAAGAGTTAACAGGAGATGATCCAACACCGGAGAATGTTCAAAAATGGGCTAAAGATTTAGGCGTAACAATAGTTTGCAAAGGGCCGGAGGACATTATTGCAGATGGAGATGAAATTGCTATAAACGATACAGGTAACAGCTTGATGACCGTTGGTGGAACAGGTGATGTGCTCAGTGGACTAATTGGTGGATTAATTGCTCAAGGTATGACACCTTTTGACGCTGGGAAATATGCGACCAAAATTTTGGGCCAAACTGCTGAAAATCTATCCGACATGCAGAGTAGCATTAGGGCAGTTGATTTGGCTTATGCTATCCCAACAATGACAAATAAGGATTAATATGGATTTTGTACTTTTCTTTCTAATCAACGTTATAAATATAGTAAAGTATGCAGTTTTGGTGCGCGTTTTAATGTCGTGGATGAATACCAACCCTCACGGAAGAATTGCTAGAGTTATTAATGAAATAACTGAACCAATTCTGCGGGTTATCCGCAAGTTTTTACCAAGAACCGGAATGATCGATTTTTCGCCTTTAATCGCTTTTTTCGCTTTGGATTTTTTACAATTGGGAATAGTTAGCTTGTTTACAAACATTTGACAATTGACTTTTAACCATTGACCGAGAAGATAAATGTCACATGTTAAATGTACATCATGCGGGTCGATATTGCCTTTTTTAAAATAAAAACTTGACTTTTTTTGTGCACTTATCTAAAATCAGTAAGCTTTCTTCTTAATTTGAAGATTGAAAATTAAAAATTGAAGATTATCTTACTAATATCTTTAATAAAAATAGGAATTTTCAATCTTAAATCTTTAATTTTTAATAAGAATAATATAGCTAAGCGATTACGCATCAATGAGGGCATCCGAGTACCTAAGGTACTATTAGTAGATGGAGATGATACTTCGGAAGTAGCAATAGAGGATGCTTTGAAACGTGCAAAAGAAAAGGGTTTAGATTTAGTGGAAGTTTCTCCATTAAGCTCTCCTCCTGTGTGTAAAATCATGGACTATGGTACACACCTGTACAGCCAAAAAAAGAAAGATAGGAAGCAGAAAAAATCTCAGAAGCAAACTGAAACAAAAAC
>JAHIYT010000156.1 GCA_018814945.1 Patescibacteria group bacterium | reverse complement strand
TTTTTTATATTTGTTTTCATGATTTTTGATTTATTTTTATTAGTAAATCATATAATTATAGCAAAAATTGATGCATAAAGCAAGTCTTTATGCGATGAAATGACGAAATAACATCATAATTTGGCACCCTCTTTCTACAGTCCTATTTCATTTGCAATTCCTTTCATTGCATTAAGGGATAATTCGAGGAATTCACCAACTTCAAGCCCTATTAGCTCACATTCTTTTACTACTTCTCTATTAACTTTTGCAGCAAAGGATTTGTCTTTGAATTTTTTCTTGATTGATTTCACTTCTGCATTTGCAAGCGACTTATCTGGTCTCATCAAGCCATATGCATAAATAAGCCCTGTGATAGTTTCACCTGCTGCAAGTGCGTGTTGGAATCGAGTGCTTCGATTTTTATCCTTATATTCCGGTATTTCTTCCATTCCATATGTGTGGGAAGCGATAACTTCAATTAATTCATCTGTAACTCCAGCATTCTTGAGGATTTGTCTGCACATAACGCCATGATCTTTTACGTCATCTTTCGTTTTATCAAAATCAATATCATGTAAAAGCCCTGCAATACCCCAAAGCTCTTCATCTTCTCCAAAGTGTTTGGCAAGTGCGCGAAGTACCACTTCAGATTCTCTGCAATGCATTTTGATGATTGGATCTTTGATGTGTTCGTCCAATAACTTTTTGGCTTGTTCATACGTGATTCCAGCTTCTATTTTGCCATCTTCTTGTAGGGTTTCTTTTTGAGACGCGCCATGGCTCGTCTCCACAGAAATACCCTCTTTTAATCTGTTAATAACAAACTCTTTTTCCAATGCCGATAAGAACCAACCAACTTGCGGACCATATTCTTTGCCGAGGAATAGTGTGTAGAGTGCTGGGAAGCAAACTTTTGGTCCAAATTCATCATCACTTTTTACAATTTCATGAACAGTTCCATGAATTGCTTCACCTTCCCACATTTCTAATTTCTCTAATTTTTCAGCAAGAATTCCAAAGAATCTTTGTTGTATATCAGTCAGATTATTTGCAGATTCTGGGAGTGTTTCTTGTAAGTGGTATCGATATCTTTCTGGTGCGAATGTTTCTAGCCACTTTGTGGCATATTTAACACGTAAATCGACCTCTTCTTTATCCTCTTCTGTAAGTTCAGACCCCTTCATTTTTGCTACTTCTTCATAAACATCCAATCTTGGAATTTGAATAATGAAAACCAATTGTGAGAACCTTGGCAAAAATCTTTCTTTCGGTTTTTCACTAGATGTTTGAGAAAGCTCAAATGAACGTGCCAAATCTGTCTGCATTGTATCCCTTTCTCCTTTTTCGAAATACCACTTTGCAGCTTCGTCATGCAGGTCGAAAAGGCGTGGGATTGTATCTCCTTCCGGGTCAAACTCAATTGCCTGATTTGGTTTTTTGCTCAACATTAAATACCTTAAAATCTCTGGCGGAATCAAATTTGCAATATCACGAGCAGATTGACCAAGTCCTTTTGAAGCACTCATTTTCTTTCCGCCGATCAAAAAGAATTCATATGGAACATTGAAAGGAATGTGTGTTTTAGAAACCTCTTTGCAAATTGCTTCGCCAACATCATGTGATCCCCCTGCGGCGTTATGGTCTTTTCCACTTCCCTCAACAGAAACATTATATACATCCCATTTTGCAGGCCATTCAACTTTCCAGGTCAGTTTTGCGTTACCATCAAAAGGTGAAACTTCTCCTTCGTGCCCACATCCAATTGCCCATGTTACTTTGTCTTTCGTGCAAACATATTTAACCTTTTCACCATCAAAAGCTATGACGTCAGTTGAACCGATTTTGCCACACTTTTCACAAACCATGGAAACTGGTGACCAGTGTTCAGGTTTTTCTGAGCCAGAGATTTTCTTATAAATTTCACGAATTTTATTGTTTTTCGTTAATCCAATCTCAATCCACTTATTCATTTTTCCGCTTTTATAAGCGTCTTTTGCGTGTGGAATTTCAGGATCAAATCCAATTTCCTTTATTACTCCCAAAAAGGTTTGGCCATAATATTCAGCAAAATTTTCAGCCTTACCATCTGGTGAAGGAACTGTATAAAGTGGTTTCCCCATATGCTCATCAAATCCTTTTCCTTCCAGCTCACTCGGCATTCCATCCATTGGATCAAAGTCGTTGAACTCGAAAACAAAACGGCCTTTTTTACCACGTTCATTTAAAACTTGAGCAATTATTCCATGAATAACCACACCTCTAAGTGATCCAACATGAACTGGTCCGGATAAAGTTTTTTCATCACGTACCACAAACTCATCCTGATCTGGATAAGTTTCTAAGATTTTATCGACGACTTCATCAACCCAAAACATATGACTAGAATTTACAATTTTAAATTTACAATTTTCAAATAAAAACTGCACAAATTAGCATATCACCTTGGGAAAGTGGTGTGAAGAGGATTGCTATGGGCCCTCAGTGATTGACATATTCGTAGTTAAAGTGTATAATTAAAGAATAAATAATTAATCTTCAAAACTTATAATATGGTTAAAAATCATTTAGTACCAGAAACAGAAGTAGTTGGTGTAAATCCTGTAGGTGAAGAACAGAGGCTGAAGGTTGAAGAAACGCTTGAATCTGAAGAAAAGCGTGAGCTTTCTCCTGAGCAACAAGAAGCTCTTTTATCTACGATGCAATCACGTTTTGAAGCCCATCCAGAGAGGCATGAAGGTGTTGAATGGCATAAGGTAAGGGCTTCACTTGATGCTAACCCAGAAAAACTCTGGTCGTTACAACAACTTGAAGAAACTGGTGGGGAGCCTGATGTATTCATGGCTGATGAGGAAGGTTTTGTAATTGGAGACTGCTCAGCTGAGTCACCGATTGGAAGGCGAAATGTTACTTTTGATCGTCGTTGTGAAGAAATATTGAATAAAATGGAAAATGAAGAGCCAGCTAAAGGTAATGCTGTAGATTTGACTGCCAAATGGGGTGCTGAGTTGATGAGCGAAGAACAGTACAATTATTTACAGGGTTTAAACCCTATTGATCTAAAAACATGGAACTGGCTTCGAACCAAGCCTGATGGCAATGGTGCATATAATTTCCATCGTTTATATAACGATAAAGTTGGACAAAGTAGAACTGCACTATGGACTCAAATGGATAATGGTGGATTTCGCTGTGTACTAAGATTTTCGTGGGCTTAAAATATTTGGGAAAGTGGTGTGAAGAGGAGTTACTTATTCTCGGCTTCTCCACATCTTTAAAATACGTTCACCTAATTCTTCTCTTCTTTCTCTTAAATATCTTTCTTCTTCTGTTTCCACATGTTCTTCAGTTGTTGCAGCAAGTTGATTTAGGTCACCTGCTAACTCCATGGCTCCTTCTATGCCTAAATTTAAATCATCAGAATTTATTTCTTTACCAACTTGTATCTTAATTGTTAATAGTTTCCAATAATCTATATTTGATTGATGATTTTCAAGTATTTCTCCAAGTTTTGGTAGTGATTCCCTATAGTTTGTGTTTGATAGCTCTTCTTCTATTTGTGTAAGAACTCTTGCTACGCGTTCTACAATTAAAACGCCATCATCTTCATATCTACCAACTTCGATTTCAAGCGTTTGAGCCATTGCTAGTAAAAATTGGGGCGTTGTTGTTGGGGTTTCTAATGGTTTCATAATAGTGAGGGTAATTTTATAAAAAGAAGCTAAGCACCCAACACCAATTAAAATAAATTGATATTGGAAGGTCCGCTCCTTGGTAGTGACACTCTCCTGACAATGGATTATTCCAGAGGGCCTCCGTTCACCATTCGAGCAGCACTAGAACTTAATGGGTTTACAGCCATCCCGCTAAGCGAGATCAGGGTTTTTTGCTATGTTGAGTAGTTATTATAATTCACATTGTAAAAATGTCAAGAATTTAAATTTTTTTTACTTTTTCTTGCAATTGTAAACAAAAAGAGTACTGTCTTACCTAGAAAAATTATG
>JAHIYT010000155.1 GCA_018814945.1 Patescibacteria group bacterium | reverse complement strand
CCTTATTTTGGAATATTCGCCGGTAAATTACGTAGATATTTTTCTTTGCAAAACTTCATTGATCCAATTTTTGTAATAATCGGTTTCTTCCAATCTCTTTTTCTCATTATTCGTTTTTGGCCAAATGTAGTTTTTTCAAAAGGAGGTTTTGTCAGTCTGCCAGTCACTATTGCTGCATGGGTTTTACGCAGGCCAATAATTCTTCACGAATCAGATGGTCGTATGGGACTTGCAAATCGCATAGCTTCCAAATTTTCAAATAAAATCTGCGTGGCATTCCCCGACTTGGTCAAATGTAAAAAATGTATACTAACCGGCAATCCAATTCGCAAATCCATATTACACGGCAATCAAAATACTGGTTACCAAATCACTGGTTTCACCCCCGAGAAACCCGTCATACTAGTTTGGGGTGGTAGTCTTGGCGCTCAGCTAATCAACGAGTTAATTGAAAAAAATTTCAACCGTTTAAAACACCATTTTCAAATAATTCACATCACCGGCAAGGACAAAGGCATTAACATTCAAGATCCAAACTACTGCACTTTTGAATATATCGATGAGGAACTAAAACATATCTATGCCATCACCGATTTTGTTATTGGTCGTGCAGGGGCAAATTCCATTTACGAACTTGCGCTTGTCCAAAAACCAAACATCCTAATACCTCTAAAAAACGCTGATCAACAGAACAATGCTACTTATTTTGAAAAGGTTGGTGCAAGTATTATTTTATCGGATGAAGAAAAGCTGTATGATACTTTGGTCGCGCTTTCTAATAATCCTCAAAAACAATCAGACATGAAAGAAGCGCTCAAAAATGTTTCAAAACCAAATGCTACAAAAGATATTGCTAATTTAATTCTTAATCCCAATGGCTAATCCTATTGCTAATCCCTAGCCTATCCAATTGCTTTAGCTATTGGATCAGCAACCGGATCAGCGACTGGATCAGCAACCGGAAATATGAAAATCGGAATAAACGCACGCTTTCTGGCGCACCCTTATACTGGAATAGGTCAATATACCTATAATTTATTGCAAGCACTTGGAAAAATAGACAAAGACAACGAATACTTTCTTTTTACTCCTAAATTAGTAGATCTCCAACTTCCACCAAACTTCCACCAAACTCGTTTACCAGAAAAAGAATACAAGTCCGCAAGTCTAAGAAAGGCTCATTGGGAACACGTTCTGGTGCCACAGGAGATGAAAAAACACGGAATAAACATTGCTCATTTCTTATATCCTGCAAATCCAAGAAAAAAACTTGGCATACCAACCGTTGTTACTGTCCACGATGTTATTCCATGGGTGCTTTCCGAATATAAAAAGAAGATGCGATCTAGGATCTATAACACGTATGCGAAATCGGCACTCAAAAAAGCTGATCACATAATCACTGTATCTAATTTTTCCAAAAATGAGCTTCAAAAACTCATAAAAATAGAAGATAAGGACATGTCGGTTATTCACTTGGCACCACCCTTTACTACTACGAGTAATATGCCACCAAATTTACATTTGCGTAGAGACTACCTAATCTATGTAGGTGGTTATGATGACCGCAAAAATATTCCCGCTTTAATGTTGGCCTATCAAAAGTTTATTGCAAATTACTATCCACTCGACCTTATTTTAGTGGGTGCACAAGATCGTGACTTAGAAGAATATCTTACAGATGAATTTTGCGAAAGAGTTGCAAATACAATTCCCATAAAACCAAAAGGCCACATTGTCTTTACACCAAATCTTTTACCAGACGAACTAAACTGTTTATATAAGCAGGCCAAGGCACTTATACATGTATCCAAGTACGAAGGATTCAATCTTCCATTAGTAGAAGCAATGTCCCACAACCTGCCAATTGTTTGTGCAGATATTCCCGTAAATCACGAAGTTACAGATGAATCAGCATTCTTTATCGATCCATCTTCTGTCGACTCCATTGGCATTGGTATTCATGAATTTTTAAACAACAAAAAACTTCAAAAAGAATTAGCCGAAAAGAGCGAAAAAAGATCTAAAGATTTCAGTTGGGAAAAGACTGCGGAGGAAACCCTATACGTTTACAATTTATTTAGCTAAAAACCCCTGTCATCCTCCCGCCTTGGCGGGAAGGTATCTAGTTTTTCTAGATTACAGAAGGCTGTAGCCCCCCGGCAAGGTCGGGATAACAGCCCTGGAATATAGATTTTATAGTTCGAGTTTTAAACTTTTTGGTGTATAGTTATGTCACTTATTAAGGTAAATAAAACATGTCGGTCAGCTTAATTATTTTCATCATCATTCATGTTATTGTCTTAGCGTATTTCATCGAATCTTTAAGAAGAATCTCATATCGTTCACGAGAATATCCCCTTGAAGACACAAGGGACACCATTCCTTTCGGGTTTATGAAACTTAGATATGTGATTATTTTGTACATTATTACTTACATAGCTTGGGTAATATTTTCAATTTGGCTATATACAACATTTCTTAGTACAGACTCCCTTATTACTCCCAAATCACCATCTCGGGGTAATGTGATTCTAGATTTATAACCTAACCGAATAGATGATCGCATAGACAATCGAATTGAAAATCGAATAGATATCAATTCGAAATCAATACGATATCAATACGAAACATTATGCACGATACAATAGTTGTCCTTGATTTTGGCGGTCAATACGCACATTTAATAGCTAATAGAATCCGTCGACTTGGTGTTTATAGTGAAATTTTAGATAACGACACGCCAGCTGTAGAACTAGGTAAATATAAAGGAATTATTCTTTCAGGTGGTCCACAAAGTGTAAACTCTCCACATTCACCAAAATGTGATCCAAGGATTTTTGGCTTAGGAGTACCTGTACTCGGTATCTGTTACGGTCACCAACTAATGCATCATGCCCTTGGTGGTATTGTTGTACCCGGCAGAACTCAAGAATACGGCCTTGCTGAACTCACTATTACAAAGCCGGTCGGAATATTCAAAAATCTAAAACCACACTCTCGTGTTTGGATGTCTCATTTTGATATGGTAAAAGAAATGGGCAAAGGCTTTGAATCTATCGGCACTACTTCCGACTGTTCATCTGCAGCATTGGGAAATGTTGAAAAGAATTTATATAGCATTCAATTCCACCCAGAGGTTACTCATAGCGAGGAGGGAATGAAGATGCTCGATAATTTCCTAAATCTTTGTAATGTCAAACGCGACTGGAGTATAGAACAATTCATTGAGGATGAAATTAACACAATTAAAAACAAAATAGGTGACAAAAAAGTCTTCTTATTAGTATCCGGTGGTGTGGATTCAACCGTATGTTTTGCCTTACTCGAAAAAGCACTTGGTAAAGAACGTGTTTACGGCCTTCTCGTCGATACAGGTTTAATGCGATTAGATGAAGCATCTCGTGTACAGAAAAATCTAGATGCTGCCGGCTTTAAAAACCTTCATGTAGCTGACAAAAGTCAGGAATTTTACTCAGCCCTAAAAGGAAAAACCAATCCGGAAGACAAACGTAAAATTATCGGAGATCTATTCTGGAAAATCAAAGAAGATGTTGCCGAAGAATTAAAACTAAATCCAGATGAATGGATTATGGGGCAAGGAACAATCTATCCAGACACAATTGAAACTGGTGGTACAAAACACGCAGATAAAATTAAAACCCATCACAATCGCGTCGATCTAGTTCAAGAGATGATTGAAGCAGGAAAGGTTATAGAGCCAATCGCACAACTCTACAAAGATGAAGTTCGCGTACTTGGTGAAAAGCTCGGCCTTCCACACAAGATGGTATGGAGACAGCCATTCCCAGGACCAGGATTAGGTGTCCGTATTCTTTGTGCAGAAGGTGCAGTAGCACCAGATTTTTCAGAACTGAACACCAAAATATCCGATCTAATCCGAAATGATTTTGCTATTGAAGATATAGAAGTCCGCGTACTGCCAATCCAATCAGTTGGTGTACAAGGAGATGAACGTACCTATCGTCACCCAGTTGCATTATTCACTTCACTCCGCGACTGGAAACAATTTGAAAAAATATCAACCGCAATAACTAATCGCTTCACAGATGTTAATCGTGTAATGCTAGTTTTGAAAGGTGATGTAGGCGACTTCAATATTAAAAAATCTGACATTAATGCAAAGCGTGTTGAACTACTACAAAAAGTCGACGACACGGTTAACAAAATCATGGTAAAAGCTCCAGAAAATTACGGCATTTGGCAATTTCCAGTTGTACTCATTCCAACAAGTACCAAAGCCGAGAGTGAATCGATTGTCCTTCGTCCAATTGTTTCAACCGAAGCCATGACAGCTTCTTTTGCTGAGATAGATTGGAAAGTTGTTGATGAGCTAGTTGAACAAATTTCAGGCGACAACATCTCTCATATTTTTTACGACCTCACTCATAAACCCCCAGGTACCATAGAGTGGGAATAGCTCCAATTTACACTTCTAAATTTTCAATTTACAAATAGTGTGTAAATTGCGAATTGTAAATTGTAAATTAGCTTTATATATGCTATAAATAAGCCTACTATTTTTTGATTTTGACAAAAGAACAAATTCCAGATTTATCGGCCTTAGTTACTCTTGCTCAAAGGGGGAATACCGAAGCATTCGGTAAAATTTATGATGCCTTAGTTAAACCAGTATATCGTTATATTTATTATCGAGTAGATTCACAAATAGCCGAGGATTTAACTGAGGAAGCTTTTTTAAAAACCTGGGAAAACATAAAGAAATATAAGAGAGGCAAAACTCCTTTTTCATCCTGGGTATTTAAAATTGCTCATAATCTTGTGTGTGATTATTACAGAAAGAACCAAACTACCGCAGAAATCGATGAAAATATCGCCGATCCTGAAGAAAATCTCAATCCTGAACGCAAAATTACCATCAAATTCACACAAAACCATTTACGAATAGCTATAAAAAAACTACCAGCAAACTATCAACAAGTAGTAATTTTGAAGTACATAAACGAGCTTGATAATGCGGATATCGCCAAATCATTAGGAAAATCTGAAGGTGCGGTTAGAACAATACAATTCCGTGCTTTGCAACAACTACGAACATTGCTAGAAGAAAAACATAAAGATTTTTGAAACAAAAACCATTATTTTACGTTATAAACAGCGGATGAAAGTCTACATATGCAAGATTTGAAAAACGCACTCCAACGGCTACCAAAAGTTGACCCTTCAAAAAGGTTTCTAAAACGATCAAAAAGTCGTTTGATGTATCAAATCCAACTTTCCCAGAATGAAACTTGGCTCAAGGCATTTTTAAAGAGAATTGGTTTAGTAATGCCTTCAGAGGCATTTGTTGCTCAGGCAAAAATACGTTTAATAGAAAGAATCAGTATGGTTCGCAAACCGGCTTGGGCATGGCTTACACTTACCAAACGTTTAGTTGCATCAACACTTGTAATGATAATTGCAGTGACTGCGACTTTATTTTTTGTTGAAGGAGGTCAAACAGTAAGTGCATCCGAGGACACATACATCGAAGTTATAACCGGAACTGCAGCAATTAAACATGCCGACAAATTAATTTGGGACGAAATTACCGGACAAATAGAGGTCGCAGCAGGAGATCTTATTAGGCTAAATGAAGCATCCGAAGCGGTAATTCACTTTTTTGATGACACCGAACTTCGACTTGCAGGCAATTCATCATTATTAATTAGCCAATTAGCCGTAAGCCCAACATTTTCCAGCCAAGGTATAATCGAAACTTCTCTTTACGAAGGCAATGCATGGGTACAAACATTAAACGTTGATGATGGATATGCAAATTTCACACTTTCTACCAGAGATGCAATTGTTCAAACTCTAAATTCCACATTCAATGTTACCACCTCAACCGAAACTCCAACATCGGTTAGGGTATTTAGCAACGATGTACAGCTTGTAATGTTAAACCCTGAAACTCGCGAAACAATTAAAACATTTGCGCTAAAATCAGATCAACAAGTTACTCTTACAAAATTCCCACAAACCTCTACTATAACTGAACAAGATAAAATCGAGGAATGGGTTCAATCCAACTTACAAAAAGACTACGAGCATTTGGTAACGTTGCGTGAAAATGGTTTTAATAAACTAAAATTATCAGCAGGCACTCTTCCTGGCAACATGCTCTATCCAATCAAACAAGCAAAAGAAAGATTGAAACTGGCATTTAGCTTTGATCAGGAAGCCCTAACAGAGACTCAAATAGAAATTGCAAACAATAGATTAAGCGAAGCCATTATTCTGTTACAAAAAGGAGAAAGGCAAAAGGCAATGGAATCACTAATGGCTTATCAAAGTATTGCAAGACAAGTAGCAGAAAAAGAAAATGATGATTTTGTAACTTACAAATTAATTACGCCTCATCAAAAAGCTTTGGTTGCATCACTGCCTACAACAGCACCAATAGTGATGGTAAAAGACGCATTAAATCAAGCTGAGGAATTACTTATTGATGACCCTGTAGAACTTGAAAAGGTAAAGCTTAAAAATTCTATCGAACACCTGGAAGATGTTGCATATTTTATACAATCTGGTGACATTAATTCTGCAAAAGAGGCCCTAATTAGTCACGAATTAGTTATTACCTCCACCATTGATGCAGTTAGTAATATCGAAGATCCAGCAGCTCAGGAGGAGGCATTTAGAGCAATCCTATCTCTACGAAACGAAGAACTAGAGCTGATGTCTGCTCTTGCACAACAGGTTGGAATGCAACCATCAGTTGATACACAATTCGCAGCAATGTTAGAAAATGCATCTGCTGAGACCGAAGAAGAGGTTGAAAGGGTAATAGCCCTTATTACTCCAATAATGCCAAATGTTCTCATTGAACAGATCGAACAAGCTCCAGTTAGCCACATAGATGAGTTAGTTGCTAAGATTTATATCTATAAAAGTTGGCAGGGGCAACAAAACCAAATTAACAGACTACTTGGAGAAGAAGGAAAGAATGCAAAAAGCACTGAGTTCTTAGTAGACCTTCGCAATGGTCTTGATGGAAGAGCGAGAGATTATCTCAATACAAAAATTCTTGAGCTTGAAAGAACAGCCAAGTTAAATAAGGACAAAGCCGTACAAAGAAAGATAGATCGTGCACAAAGATTAAGAGATAACGAGGAATAATTACATCAACATTCCACTCAGATCTTCCTGCCCTTCTATTTCGAAGCGTATTTTTGCTGGGTCAATGTTATCAAGTTTCACCTGATCTCTCCTTTTACATAAAATGACAATCCGATCTTTGATATCATTCGAAAATCCTGAACATGCCTTTCCCACTACTGCATAAGAATGGTCACCGGTCAGATCTATAACCGCTCTTTCATGAATCTCACCAATAGTAACTGCGGCAGAATCTCTAACTGTTATTGTGGCACCTTCTCCAACAATATTTATTTTTAAATGTTGATCACTCTCAACTTCACAAGATCTATTAGGTAAAATACCAAGTCTAAAAGATGTCTGTGTTTTTGGTGCTCCCTCAAGAAATGTATCCTTTTTTGCGTCTTTGTCAGAACCTCCAACAGGTCTAATTTTGATTTTATCTGCCAATCTACTCCTGCTAGATTCAATATCCATTTTTGCTATCAAATCCATAATTTCCCCTTCTCCTTTTGCGTGACTATAAATCGTATCAATATATTGCAAAAGCCCCTCCTTTCCACCACGTGTTTTGTACCACAACCAAGATGCCAATATAAAATGAGCTGCACCTTTTTCCTTGCTATCCAAAACCACCTCTTTGCTTGTACACATTTTACCAATAATTTTTCCTGCCATTGGATATTCAATATATTCAATTAAAAAATGCCAAAGTTTTTCCATCATAACAGCAGCTTGTTCACCACTATCAATCAGCCTTTGAACCTGAGAAGCACCATCTCTAATTTCTCTCCCATGACGCAATGCAACCACTTTTAAATTCAATTGTGCACGTGCTGCTTCAGCCTCAGGGGTATTTTCAAAATCCAAAAACCCATCGCCTTCAGGTTTATCAGTTTTACCCATTAAACAATTTAGTAATTAAAATAAAACTTACACAGTTTCATCATCTGTAACCATATCCCTAAGTTCATCAGGTATTTCTAAACGGCCTGCTTCAATCAATTCATTAATAGATACATCAGAATAAATTTTTGCAGGATTGTTTTTACATCCAACATGAGCTCCTTCAATACTAACACAACTCTTATTGCCTTCTAACATAATCTTAACACCTGCACTAATTTCTTTGATAGTAAGTTTAGAGTTGTCCGCGACAGCAACTATTGCATTAGGCAATGCCTTATTTGCTATTAAATGATTTCCTTCTGAAACAATCGTATTGCTTCCCACTATTGCAAATGTAGTTTTTGTATTAGGAGGTTCAGGGATGATAGTTGTACTTTCAACTATTTCATTATCCTCTACTGCTTCAAACCCTTCATCGTCACCTTCAGCTTCTACTGCTTCAACCTCTTCATCATCAATTGGATTACCTAAGTCAATAGACTCATCCACGCTAACATCAGTTGGTGTTGGTGGAGGAGTGGAACGACTAGTATCTGTCGGTTGAGGAGTAGGTTCAGTTGGTGTTGGTTCAGGAGCAGGCTCCGTCGGTGTTGACGGTTTAGCTTGAGGAGCTTGTGGTGGGAGCGTTGGAGGAGTAGCTTGTGCTGTGCTCGCTTGAGCTTTTTGCCTCATCTCTAACGCAAGTAATTGACGTAAACCTACATCAGCATTTGCAGCTTCTATGATTTTAGTCAGTAATTCAATAAGGCTTCTTTTGTCTCTATTTGGCATCCACATATCTATCATAGCCGCAGCAACTCCTTCTTTTTTACACTTACTCAAAACAGCAGCTCTTGGGTCAAACTTTCCCAAAAATGCTTTTACTTCATCAGCTTCTTCATGTCTTACAAGAAAATCCCAAATATTTGTAATAGTCGCATATTCTCCTGATGGGTCCTTCTGAGCTCTATCTTGAAAATCTTCAATCAAATATGCACGCAACTGTGCTGGTGTTGCAGAAAGTAAGTCAAAAGCTCTGTTACGATTTTGTCCAACTGCTTCTCCAGGTCCTTGTGAGCCTGTTTCAGATTGAGTATCTGGTTTTGGGATATCTCCAGCCATAATTATAGAGGGTTATTTGTATATAAAGGTATAGACTTTAACATATAAGAATATGTGTGTCAATAATTTAGTGTCTTACATTCGCCATCTAAATTTCAAATGAAAAATGCAAAATACTATTATTGTTTTGTTGTTGGTTTTTAATCTTTGGTCATTGGTAATTAAAATTTAGAAATTATTTGGAAATTGATAATTGTAAATTGGAAATTAAATTTGGGGGGGTCATCGTCTCTGCACCCGTCACCGTGGGAAATGGTGAGCTATGGGTGCAGAGCGATGTGTTGTGGTTGGGTGTCCTCGTAGAGGAGGCCGCTAGGGCGTCGGCGCGGGGAGTCGATTCTTGAGGTCCTCGATCTCCTGGAGCAGATGCTCCTGGATCTTGACCCCTTCCTCGATCTTCCGCTCCTGCTCTTCGTTGTCCTTGACGACCTTGCGGAGCAGCTTGGGGATCTTGGACGCGAGGAACCAGATGATGAGCGCGAGGATCGCGGTGAGCAGGACGGTGACGACCACGATCACGACCACGTCGCCGGTGGTGACCGGCTGCTTGATCTCCTGGGCGATCTTGGTCTGCACGAACAGGCGATTGTTCGCGTAGTCGCCCCAGAAATTCTCCGGCGATCCGTAGATCTCCCAGAAGGCGGCCCGATCGGACTCGCTGGTAGGCAGGGGCAGCGTCTTCTGCTTGAGCAGGTCCTTGCTGACGGTCGTGGTGGTCGTGGTGCTGCCGGAGCTGGAGCTGCCGGAGCTGGAGCTACCGGAGCTGGCGGTGCTGGCGGTGCCGGTGCTGGGCTTCGCACCACAGCCCGGCTCGCTGGCACCACAGGCGGCGCAGATCTGGGCCTGGGACACGTTGGCCCCACCCTTCTTGCTTCGCTTGAGGTTCGCACAGGGGTCGGCGAACGCGTTGCAGGCGATGGTCAGGATTGCCAGGACGGCGGCCAGGGTGAACAGGTTCTTCTTTTCCATTGTCTTTCTCCTTGTTTCTCGAGGCCGCGCCTCGGGTGTTCACAAAACGAAAGTCCTCCTTTTTACAGAGAGGACACATAACAGGCAGTAAAAAGCCGAACGCAGCACATTTTAGTTCGCAAGCGAACTTCGATGGATACGATCAGACAAACTGCCAACCACATGACTCTCTGTAAAAGTATTAATTTTTAATGATCAAAATGTAGATTTACTTTACCATATTTTCTTAAAAATGTCAATACATTCATGGCATTTATTTTATTTTGATTTTTGTCTTATTTAAGCCGTTTTATTGTTAGTTGTTGGCCCTTTGTCTTTCGAACAACAAACTTACGCTGCTTTTGATTGCTTTCCTCCTTCGCTTCTCTCTGAAGCACCTTTTTTCTTCTTAGAATCGCTCAAATTAGTAACATTCTCCTGCTGTGCAGCTTGTTCTTTTGCAGCAGCTTCAGCAGTTCTTGTTTGCCATAGCGCTGCTTGTTGTGCTCTTGCAGTATCCGGTGAATTCCAGAATCTATGAGCTCCTTCTTTTATTTGTCTTCCAGCTTTTTGCATAGCCAATAAGTACTGAATCTTAGACCTTGCAGCAGCGGATATAACCTCTTTAGGTGGTGCCAATATTGGCGCAAGAGGTTCAGTAATAGGTGGGCTAATTACGCTTTGAATGCGTTTTCTAACCCCATTTACAGCCTTAAATGGCAATGTAAGGACATTTTTAATACCCTGACGAAAACCACTGAAACTAGTTATATCAATACTACCTAGGGCACTAAGGGGAGCTAAGGCTATCTCAGATAAGCTCATTCTTGTTCCCTTTCCTTCTTTCCCACCCGTAAATATGTTGGTAATTCCTTTGCGTATGCCATTTAGCGCTCTAAACGGTGCGAATAAAAGACCACCAGCAAGGTTTGGTATTCCTGCTATAACACTTCTCGGCACGCTTCCTCCCTCCTGTTTACCAGGCCATAGGTTCATCGAAATATCCTTACCAATAGAAAGCCCTAAAGTACCTAATGGTTTTCCGGTCATGCCCCAAGCACCCTTAGCGGCTTCTATTCCGGTTAAACCACTCCACTCTCCAACGCTATAAACCTTCTTAGCACCTAGCGCTCCGTATCTAGCACCTTTCCACATAAGCGGTCCTCCAAAAGACCAGGAAGCAAGTCTTGCAACTCTTCCAGCCTTTTTGGCACCAACAACAAATGATGCCCATTTGGCACCCGCACTTTCCACAAAACCGTGAACAACACGATTTTCACGGGCTATTCCGGTGAATTGAGGGCCTATCCTATGAAGTGTTGTTGAATTATGGAACACTTAATTTAAACTTAAAAAGTTAAAAACTTTGCTATTTGTTTTTTATTTCATAAAAGCATCAAAAGCATCTTTTAAACCCTTAGCTTCTTCTGACTTGCTTAATCCAGGCTTAGCAAAGTCTGCAAATTCAGGGAACTTTGCACTCAAAGCTGCATATAATTCTTGTACTTTTTGTGCCAATTCATCGTTATTTGTTATTTGGCAGATTTCAGCAATTACCTGATAAATATTGGAACCACCTGCATCCATAGCCATCAATCTACCTCCAAGAGGCCTTTGAACGGCATTAATTTCCCTCGCAATTTTAGGCCTTGAATTACCTCCAAATACTCTTTGGTAATCAGCCTCAGCATTAAATTGGTCTGTTGATACTTCAAAAACAGTTTCTAATTCATCAAAGAAAGCTATTGCTTCCTTAAGTTCAGGTCTATTTGTTAACTCATTAATATCAATACCTGTTTGCGGTGCAACTGTTGCTTGGGGCACAGGTGCAGGCGTAGCAGTGGCAGCAGGTGTTGGTTGTGGGGCAGTGCCTGTTGTTTGAGGGCGGAATCCTAACCCCGCAGTTGACCTTACGGCTGGCTGCTGGGCAGTGCCTGTTGCTATAGCTGCATGTGCCGCAGATAAAGTTCCTTGATCCTTGTAATGAGCCAAGGTCTGCTGAATAACCATTTCATCAAATTTGATTTCTTGAGCTGGTTTTGTTTCAGGAAATACCAAATAATCTCTCTTTGATTTCCTTAATTTTTCGTAAGTTAGTGTACGATCTTCCCATAAGTCTGCAAGTGCATCTGATATTGTCTGCGGACTTGGATGTCTTAAGCTCATAAATTGCTTGAAGGCACCTAACGAATATTTGAGTTCATGAACTTTTTCTCTAACAGTTTTACCTGATGTACCGTATTCTAGCTCTAATAATTCCTTAAAAATAATTTCAATTACTGGTCTTGTATCATTCAGGAGATACCCAAATTCTGCCTCTGTATACAAGTCATTTTTTACCCTGGTCGCCATTGCACGATAAAGCTGATTTAAATTCTCCTGATCCCAGCCAAGGTTGTAGGCCAAAGAATGCTCTTTGAATTTGTTATAATCACCTACCAAAAATATTAACAATTCAAGCATATCAACGTGATGTCTAACCTCAGCATTCGCCTCTTCCATTAAACATGCTTCAAAGGCCTTCATTCCCATAATAGTTGATGCTTCAGGGGCAAATACAGGTGGCTGTGTTTGATCAGTTTGTCCACCTTGGGCATCAGCCTGTTGGCTATCAGCCTGACCTTGGTCACCAGTAGCTTGAGGTGCTGTCTGTTGAACTTGACCTCTGGTTTTTGCTAATAACTGTTCTCTTAGCTGAGAGCCACTTGCTTGCCCTTGAGTTCTTTCCAGAATCAGCTTTCTTAGGTCAGCTCCTGATGAT
>JAHIYT010000154.1 GCA_018814945.1 Patescibacteria group bacterium | reverse complement strand
TTTCAAGAGCCTTAAGAGCAGAACCGCGAATGATAGGAGTATCATCGCCTGGGAATTCGTATTTAGTAAGTAGCTCACGAATTTCCATTTCTACAAGATCCAAAAGTTCTGGATCGTCTACCATATCGCATTTGTTCATAAAAACAACAACATATGGTACGTCTACCTGACGAGCAAGTAGAATATGCTCACGAGTTTGTGGCATAGGTCCGTCAGCTGCTGATACAACAAGAATAGCACCGTCCATTTGAGCGGCACCAGTAATCATGTTTTTAACATAGTCAGCATGTCCAGGGCAGTCAACGTGAGCGTAGTGACGCTTTTCAGTTTCGTATTCCTGGTGAGAAGTTGCGATAGTAATACCGCGTTCACGCTCTTCAGGAGCGTTGTCGATTTGATCAAATGCTACGGCTTTATTTGTTCCGCCCATTTTCGCAGCGGCAACCGTAGTAATTGCAGCAGTTAAGGTAGTCTTACCATGGTCGACATGTCCAATGGTTCCCACATTTACATGGGGTTTGCTGCGGTCAAATTTTCCTTCAGCCATAATATATATGATTTAAGAATTATTATAATTAAAAGCACAGGGATTTTAGCAGAACAAAATTGGGGTGTCAAAAGAAAAAGTTTGACAATAACAATGACCATGACAATAAAAATAAAATTATGTCCTTAGATGATTATTAAAACTTCTCAATCGTCTAGCTAAACTACCTGCCTTAGTCAAAATAACATCATATTCAACATAATCTATATAGCCATCATCCAAAGAACAATCAAAACAGGCAACCACTTCGTCCAAAGAACAATGCGATCTATTTATATAGACACACTTGTCCTTATCCGTATTTCTATTAGCACTTTCTGCAATGTTTAATACAACTGAGTTAATAGCTCTTTTTGCCTGATCTTTCAGTCTATATTTTTCCTCTTTAGGAAGTTTATCAAAGAAGATATTTATTTCTTTTCGAAATCGTCTAGCATCATTATAAATATCCCAATCTTTAAATCGAAAACCATAATTATCATTTTTATACATAAAATTCATCTTAACACTAAAACTAAGACCCAATCATAGTCATGGTCATTGTCATTGTCAAGAAATGGTCATTGTCATTGTCAAGAAATGGTCATTGTCATTGTCAAGAAATGGATATTGTAGAAAAGCTAAATAACTACAAACTTATTCTGCCTCCTTTTCTCCAGTATTAAGACAATCGTAATTAACCAAATTAACCTGCTTGCCCTCTAGTGTTACAGGGAAGACTTGGCATTTAGAAGCTTCTTGCATGATTTGAGCAACAGCAGTAGTAATACCACTATTGTAAGCAGATTTTGCAACAAATGTTTGTAAACGACTGTACTCACTGTAAACCACATATAAAGATGCAAATACTATCCAAATAATAAATATCACCCTCCACACCTTTGACGCATCACAACCTTTAAATTTGTTTTTAAACATGACGAAAATTGGTTAAATAGATATAAATAATTATTCAAAATCTCCCCCTTCAACTGGCTCAGCAATTTCACCTAAATTAGAATCATCTTCTGAAAAAAGATTAAACTCAATTAGACAACGATTATTAACTTCTTCTGTTTTTAGTTCACTGCATCTTGAAGAATCTCCACTATCTACGATTTCATCTAGAGCATCTTCATCCATTAATTCATTAACCATCGCTTCACAATATGTCTGAAATCCAGGAGTAGTTAATAGAGAACATTTTACCATGCTGTATCCACCACCCTGACCTTCTTCAGGGGCAGTATATTCCATGGCAGCATCGAATATCTCAAGTTCTTCAGTAGATACAGGCCCCTGCACACCAGACTGTTTTATCCTATCCTTACAATCCTCAATCATATTCTCAGGTAATTTACCACAACGAGCTGAATCGAATGTATCAAGAATCTCATCTTCTAATTCCTCAGCTGCCATGTTACTTAATAACTGATTACATTCATCCTCCCTATCGGAATTTTCAAGCATTCTACAGGTAATTTTAGTACCGGTATCACTACCGCCCACCTCAAGAGACCCATTGCTAACTTGTCCACCAGTGCCGTTACAAGCTGTTAGTAAAATTAAAGGAATAAGGAAAAGATTAATTCAAGGTTTAGAAAAGATTATTCCAGAAGCAAGTAATGCTGGATTAAAAAAAGCACTTGAAGAAATGAAAGAAATTGCGGAAAAAGATAAATA
>JAHIYT010000153.1 GCA_018814945.1 Patescibacteria group bacterium | reverse complement strand
TTACAAGATTAGCTATTACAAGATTACAAGATTAGGCTGGATATTTCTACATCAAAATAATTTTGTAATAACTAATAAGCGAAGCGTTAATCTTGTAATTAGGCGACAACGTCGCCCTCAAGACACCACTCCATCGCCTTATCAACCTTCACATTTATATACTCTCCAATCAAACTCGGATCATCAGATTTAAACCTACACATTTTATACTCCGGTATTTTTCCACTCGCATAACCTTTTGCAACTTTTTCCACTAAAACCTGAACAGTCTTGCCGAGGAATTGTTGATTATATTCATGAGAAACATCTTTCATAATTTCAGTAATTTTCTCAAACCTCTCCTTTTTAACATCATCAGAAACATCGTCCTCAAGCTCCTTTTGTGCCAAAGTACCTGGTCTTTCGGAGTATTTTGAGACATAAACTAAATCAATTTTTTCATCCTTAATCAAATTAACACTTTCCATAAATTCCTCTTCCGCCTCACCGCAAAAACCAACAATAATATCGGTGGAAATAGATATATTTGGCATTTTTTTCCTCATCTTACTCACCAATTCCTTAAATCTCTCAACAGTATACAAACGATTCATTCTCTTTAAAACCGAATTCGAACCGGATTGAACTGGTAAATGCAAATGCGGAACCATACTCTTTAGTTCTCCGTACAAATTTATAACATCATCCGTCATATCCTTTGGATGCACAGTATAAAATCTAATTCTATCAATTCCTTGCACGGCATCAATTTTCCTCAATAATTGTGTGAATGGAGTTTCTTTGGAGTCCGGACTCGCATCACTCGGTTTATAAGTATTTACATTCTGACCAACTAAATTCACCTCTTTTGCACCTCTTTTAGCCATTTTTTCAACCTCCTCCAAAATCTCCGACATACTTCTGCTTTCCTCTCTACCCCTAGCGTAGGGCACTATGCAATAAGCGCAAAAATTATTACATCCGCTCATAATCGGTATAAAAACCTGAGTAATATTTGCAACGGTCGGATCAATATGAAAATAATTTAGTAAATCTTTCACCTCATCCGCACCTTCTACGTGATGAAGTTTTCTGAGTATCTCCGGAACCTGCATCAGATCTTTTATTCTAAAAACAAAATCAACCGTATCCATTCTTCTAAAAATCTGATCCTTACATTCACCTCGAATACCCGTACCTTTGCGGATAGCACAACCAGTTATACCAATTTTGAGTTTAGGGTTTTTTTTCTTTAACTCTGCGAATGGCTCACCAAGGCCATAAATTCTATTATCCGCATTTTGTTTAACGGAACAGGTATTTAAAATAATAAGATCAGCCTTATTGTAATGATCACATTCTTTGTATCCAAGCTTCTTCAAAACAGTCGTTAACCTCTCCGAATCGGAGTAGTTCATCTGACACCCATATGTTTGAATAAAATATTTCATATTTCCGGTTGCTTATCCGATGGCTTATCCAGTTGTATATCCAGTAGCTATTGGATTAGCTATGGATCAGCAACTGGCTTAGCAATTGGTAATTAAGCGTAAGGATTGTACTGCATTTAGCCAATAAATAAAAGATTAACATTACTATTGACAAATATTTAATATATGTTAAAATGTTTCTTGTAAATTGTAAACCCTGATACCTATCCACTATAGGTGCGCTTGTAAACTTACAGATAGTAGCCATTGGCTAATTCCAGTAAAGTGAGCTGTAAGGAAGAAGAGCCTGATTCTAGGAAAAATGTGAATCAGTCAGGAAATTTATCTCTCCAAAAGAACGGAGAGACTAAAACCAGTGGACCTTTCACAAGTAAGGAATTTTTTCTTAACAGTGAAATGTTGATTTTTTTTATAAACTTTTTACCCCCCAATATTATGGCTAAACAACTTAAACCAGAAATGGGTTATAACGTTCGAACCATGCTCACTCGTGAAATTGATAATGTTAAATCAAGACCCCAATCTGATTTTGAGGAAGATCGAGTACTTGTAATGTTGCAATTGAGACAATTAGTTAATCAGTCGACATGCGTGACCCATGATCAACTTCACGATCTTGATCTTATGAAGATTTTCCCTTTATCAAATAGTGGAAAAGAATCTCAGGAATTAATAGTAGAAGCAGGTGAGCTGGCACCTATTGTAAATGCCTATCGTTTAGAGTGCAGAGATTGTTTAAATGGTGATTGCCCTTTGCGTGATCCAGATTCTCCTATTGAAGAAGTAAAACGTAAGGTACAAGAACCTATATAGTACTTGTTGAACCTTTTAGGCCAGAATAAGAATAATGCTCTTTCACATCATAATCTCTTCACAAAGAGCTACGTGGTTGGCAACTTCTACCCTCATCATCTCGAATAATCGGGATCGTTGTTGGTTCTTGTTTGCCTACTAGGTGCCCTCTTTGTGAAAGTGGGACCGAACAAAACCCGGGTGCTGAAATATGCACCTTTGTTTAGGAGACAGTTCCATGAAGATGGAGAAAAAGCACTGGCAAGCCATCATGATAACCGCTTACTTCTTGGTCGGCGTTTTGGTCGTCGTGGCCATCGTCAAGAAGGCGGATGCCCAGGAATCCAGCCGTCAAGAGCACTGCGAAGAGCTGTGTGCGCCACAGAGCGCCTGCTTCGACGAGTGCATCACCGCCGACGATGACGACTCTGCCGAGGAGCCCTACAGCCTCCCGACCAGCATTCGCGCCTTCCTCGGTGCGGCATGCGCCATCCTGCTGATCGGCGGACTGAATATCATCATCAACCACCGTCAACGGCCGATCTGATCGGCCGACATCGGGCACCACGACCACGAGACCTCCACGCACGTTCCAACCGACTACGGAGCGTGCTGGAGGCCCGATTAATAATAATTTTCAATAACCAATTTTTAATTTCCAGTGAATAATCAATGACTAATTTTCTAATTTCTAATGAGCACATTAGATATTAGAAAATCAAAATTAGAATTTTATTGGAAATTGGAAATTAATCATCCATTTTACTATATATTTTCGTGAAAATTCGCTAGAATAAGTTAGTAAAAATAAAAATATGCAAAATTATCTTCCAGTTATTCTTGGAATCATAGGTTTTTACATTCTGTATCGCATTTTTCTAAGGATGCGAAGAACTAGTTATAACAGAAATCTAAAATCTGTTGTTTTGCGTGTGGCTGTTTCCAGATTAAATGAAAAAGGTCCAATAGTTGCCGAGCAAATTTTTTCAGCACTTCATGGATTAGAAGAAAATTATGGATTGGGTGACTATCTTCTCGGTCGTACAAAACCGCGCATAAGTCTTGAAATTGCAAATGTTAAAAATAAAATTCAGTTTTTTATCTGGACGCCAAAGCGTTTTAAAAATGTAATTGAAAGCCAGATTTATGCTCAATATCCCGATGTCGAAATTGAAGAGGTCGATGATTATGCAACTCAGGCTTTTGCTGCCTATAGTGGTCAGATTACAGGTGATGAAGCAGAAGAAGTGGAGGTTCAAGGGGTAGCAGATGGATCAAACCTACCGGCTATCATCAAAAAGAAAGTCGAGGCCATGAAATACGCAATAACAGCTGAATTAAGATTCGACGATCCGGATATTTATCCAATCAAGCGTTATCCACAATTTGAAGATAAACTTACTCGTATTGCAACAGAACCTCTAGCTGGCATTACTGCAACACTTTCCAAGTTAAACGCCACCGATGAGCAGGCTTGGATTCAGATTACAATGGAACCCATAGGGGATTGGTGGAGAAAAAGAGGTTTAAAATGTCTTAGAATAGTTAGCAATGGTCTGTTTAACAATGTCTTTTGGCTTCAAAAATTAGCCACAAACATTTATTTAGCGAGAGGATTTTGGAAAAGATTATTTTACACCCCTCTCTATCTCCTATTTTGGTCACTCAGAGGATTTAGAACAAAAGACCTTAGTGTAAAAAGTAGTGATGATCAGGATTTGCGTGAAGAAGTATCTAGAATGCATGATCGCGAAGACCCAGTTTCTGCGGCTGTCGACAAGGTTACACGTCTTAGTTTTGATACCAACATCCGCATAGTATACATTCCTCGCAAAGAAAATCTTGATCTTGCTGAAGTGAAGATAAATGAAATTGCAGGAAGCTTGAGACAATTTGATCTACCAAATTTAAATAGCTTTGGAATTTCAAAAATCAATAAAGCTAACTCTGCAATTCTTAAGCGTTATCAGCAAAGGTTAGTTATTAAACCGATGATTCTGAATGTTGAAGAGATAGCGACCATCTACCATATGCCATCAATGGAGGTTAAAACGCCGAACGTTATGTGGGTAACATCTCGTAAGCTTGAACCGCCTAACGATTTACCAATGCCAGGGACAATCCCAGACAGTGAATTAACTATAATATGTAAAACTGATTTCCGCGGACATCGAGAATTATTTGGAATCAAAACCGTAGATCGCAGACGTCACATATATATCATTGGTAAAACCGGTATGGGTAAATCTGTACTTCTGGAAAACATGGCTTATTCTGATGTGCGCGCAGGAAAGGGTATTGCGGTAGTTGATCCACACGGGGATTTGGCCGACAAAGTAATTGATTTCGTTCCGTCTTACAGAACAAATGATGTTGTTATTCTTGATCCATCCGACGTCTCTCATCCATTTGCATTTAATATGCTGGAATATACCGAAGATCCAAACAAAAGAAATCTAATGGCATCTGGCTTACTTGGTGTATTTAAAAAGATGTATTCCGATAGTTGGGGACCACGTCTTGAGCACATCCTCCGAAACTGCCTACTTGCACTTACCGAAACTCCAAACACTTCCATGCTCGGTATTATGCGTATTCTTGTAGATGATGAATATCGAAGAAAGGTAGTAGAGAAACTGCAAAATCCTATGGTAAGAAGTTTCTGGATTGATGAATTTGGTAAATTCCAGGATCGCCAAAGAGTTGAAGCAATATCCCCAATTCAAAATAAGGTTGGACAATTTCTTTCCTCTCCAATGATTCGCAATATCGTTGGACAAGTGAAATCTACGGTAAATATCCGCTTTATGATGGATAGCGGAAAGATCATTGTCGTAAATCTCTCCAAAGGTAAAATTGGTGAAGATAATTCAAGTCTCCTCGGTTCAATGTTAATTACAAAATTCCAGCTTGATGCGATGAGCCGTGCGGATGTACCTGAAAAAGATCGTAGAGACTTCTACTTATACGTGGATGAGTTCCAAAATTTTGCCACAGATGCCTTTGCAACCATTCTCTCTGAAGCTCGTAAATACAAGCTCAACTTAACAATGGCTAATCAGTATGTAGCACAAATGCCGGATGAAGTTCGCGATGCAGTATTTGGTAATGTGGGTACATCACTTTGTTTCCAGGTTGGTTTTGAGGATGCCGAGTACTTTTCCAATCAATTCTCTGAAGAAGTATTACCAAATGACATCATCACACTCCCAAAATATAGCTGTTATACAAAGTTGATGATTGACGGAATGCCAAGTCAGACATTCTCACTTAGCACATTACCTCCTGTAGACTTTGATTTAGACGAAGAGCGAAGAGATAAAGTCGTACGCTTATCTCGTGAACGCTATTGTACCGAACGTGCCATTGTAGAGGACAAGATCTTACGCTGGAGCCAACCGATTAAGAAACTTGAGAAAGGGAAGGATGGTGATGGAGAGAAAAAGCATGCCCCGAACAAAACTGAGGTGTCTGAGAAAAAATTCGAGAAAAAGCCTGATAATAAAAAATCAAAAAAATAACTTTGAAAACTTGAAAATCTGAAAAACCAGGTATAAGAACTTAGTTTTCAAGTTTTCAGATTTTCAAAGTTAATGTATCGTTACTTCACCATGAGCAATAAAGTCATTGGAATCATAGGTGGTCGTGGTGCAATGGGCAAATACTTTGCCGATTTTTTTGAGAGTAATGGATACGAGGTAATTATCAGTGACAAAAAAACTTCTCTCACAAACAAGCAACTGGCCAAAAAGGCAGACGTAGTAATTATCTCAGTTCCAATAGATAAAACTGAGAAAGTTATTAAAGAAATTGCTCCACTTATCAAGAAGTCGGGATTGTTAATGGATTTAACTTCTTTAAAAGAATTTCCAATGAAAGCTATGAAGGCCACAAAAGCCTCCCATCTTGGCTGTCACCCGCTATTTGGACCAAGTAATCCAATTCAGGGGCAACTTGTAATTATGTGCCCAGGGAAAGGTTCTAAATGGTTCGATTGGCTAAAGAATCTATTCGAAAAAAACAAAGTAATTGTTAAAACTCTTACTACCAAAAAACACGATACTCTAATGTCATATGTTCAGGCGCTTACGCATTTTTCTGATATCGCACTCGCGGATACGCTCCGTAAATCAGGCATTCCAATCAAAGAAATGGTCACATATCAAAGCCCTGTATATCGCTTAGAATTAGACATGATGGGGCGTATTTTAAATCAGGACCCAAATCTTTATGCCAATATCCAGATAGACAATCCGCTCAGTAAAAAAGTGATGCAGGATTTTATTGAAAGCTGTAAAAAGCTTACGGAGATAGTCACAAAAAAAGATAATAAAAGCTTTGTTAAATATTTTAATTCCGCCAGCAAGTATTTAGGATCTTTTACAGAGCAGGCGATGATAGAAAGTGATAGACTTATAAAGGAAATGCTTGGTTCAGGTATGCCATCCGCCGAACCACCAAAAGATTTAGTTAAAAAATATGATTTAGCAGTTCTTGGACCAAGGGATACATATTCAGATATTGCGGCAAGAAAATTTAAACCAAAAGCAAGAATTTGGTACACATCTTCCATCAACGAAATATTTGCACTAGTCAGAGACGGAAAAATTAAATATGGATTTGTCCCAATCGAAAATAGTCTTACAGGTTCTGTACGCGAAGCATTAGATGAGCTCTTTGAGGAAGATGTATGGATAGAGCAAATGACATCACTTCCAATTCATCTTGCATTAATCGGCATCAGAAGTATCAATTTGAAAGATATAAAAACAGTCTATTCCCATCCACAGCCATTCCTACAAAGCAGGCAATTTATTAAAAAGAATCTGCCCAATGCAGTTTGCCTGCCGGTAGCAAGTACAGCCGCGGCACTTTCGCGAGTGTTAAAGGAGCAAGATCCTTATGTGGTTTCAATTGGATCAGAAACCGTCGTAAAAAAATACGGACTAAAAATAATTAAAAAGTCTATTCAGGACAATGAAAATAATAGAACTTATTTTGCAGTAATTCGAAAAAGTTCAAAAACAAAAGACCAAAAATCTAATGGCAAAAAAACCTCAATAGCTTTTACCTTTAAAAAAGATGCACCAGGTTCACTTTTTTCTGTACTTCAGAATTTCTCGGACTTCAAAATAAATTTAACCAAAATCGAGTCACGACCAAACCCAAAAGTTCATGGAGATTACGTTTTCTACATAGACTTTGAAGGAGGCTTACAAAATTCCAACATTCAAAAAGCCCTTAACAAAGTTAAGGGCAAAGTTGAAAAACTAAAAGTTTTGGGTTCTTATTAGTTGCCTTGTAACTGAATAAGATAATGACCACTATGAGATCTGCCGTAATTGGTAATTTTCAATTTTGAATTACTTCTTGAGGTAACTTCAGTCGTTCTGTCAGAATATACTCTTACTGTTTCTGAGCCACCCCACCTAATATTTGAAACAAGAAGATCAACATAGTTACTTCTGTGGCTATTTTTGTAACCAATAAGTTTTATTCTTACTTTTGTATCATTATGGGTAAGAAAATCACCCACACAAAGATCATATTCATCATCATCACCACTTTTATCACCACATGGTGGGCTTTCAGGATCTTGTTCTTCAACAGTTACAGTAGTAGGATTTGGCTCATCATAATCTTCGTCTATATCTGAATCTTTAATATTTGTTATAGAAAATTCTATTTTATCTCCAGCTTGAGTAAGGTCTGAAAAACTGTTAGTAAAATCTATTTCGATTACTTCACAACCATTGTCCACAAGAGTTAGTCTCCTCTTATAGGTGTCGTTTATAGTAAGATTTTTTGCTTTAAGGGTGAATTTAATACGATTGCTGTTAGAATTACAAACAGTAACCTTAGCAACAACACCCTGATTAGCTGGTTCCGTGTATGCTTTTGCACCATCTATGTAAATAGGCTCTTCACTTTTTGCAAATGCAACTGGCATTAGCATAACTCCAATCAAAAACATTGCTATAAATTGAGTAATTTTAGACATAATTAAAATATATTATCGATATAGGGGATAAATTGTACACCGTTAACAGAATTTGTCAAATATTTAATCTGCTTCAATTAACTGAAAACCACCACCATTTCTACCTGCGCTAATAAGTAATTCCAATTCCGCTTCTCTTGTCAGCTCAGTGCCTCTAATTTTTCTTACTGCTTCCCTTGCAACTTCAACAAACCCAAAACCATCCACAGTTTCTATTGCAGGGCGTTGACTATCATCCAGTGATTGTGAGGGGCCTCTTTTCATTTTTGTTTTAGCTAGTTACGATCCAGCTCAGCGGGACCATTTGATCAAAAATTACTTTCACCAAACAAAATACTACACTTTTATTATCCTTAAAGTCAATAAGACTAAAAGCGAATCAGCTAAAACCAATTCGCCTTCGAAAATATTTACGTTTTTAAGACGCTATTTTAACAGCTTTTTGTGTCATACCTTCTGTACCAGTTGCTGCAATTTCTTCTTTTGCTTCTTTTCCTGCACTAATATCAATATAGGCTCTTCTTAGAATTTCTCTGGAAAGCCTAATCGCTTCTTCATTTGTTTTCCCCATAGCTCTTATATAATCCTCCAATTCAAAACATGTTTCATGTTCAATTGTTACTGGATTTTCTTTAATCGCAAAGTAAACAACTCTTTTGCGGTTTTCATCAAAATTCTCAACACCAAGAACTTCTTTCATGTTCTTGCCAAAAGGATCCTCTTCTCTATCCATATATTCATTAACAACTTCTTTTTGTATTTCTTCAACTTTACCAGACCATTCTATATCATGCGCTACATTACTTAGTATCCGTTCTACAAGATAATCAATTTCGCTATACTTACTATCTTTCTCTGGTACGTATGAATAACCCATTACTCTTAGGTAATCCTCAAGCGGAGGACAGTAAAATCTACCAGTTTTTTGTTCAAGTAATTCGGGTCTTTCAAGTAATTCATGTTTTATGCGTGCCATATAATCCTTATCCACCACTTTAGCATCAGTATTATTCAATATATAACGCCCCAAAGGATCATTAGATTTACTTAAATATTCTTGTACCAGTTCTTTTGTCATTTTAAATTTTGGTACAGCTTTTGGTTTAATTTCTGGCATTGTTACTTCATGCTGAAGACTTTCAGGTACTGGAGTTTCTAAAAGAGTTTCTTCTACTTCCTTGCGTGCTTGTTTAGCCTGAATTTCCTCGCGGGTAGCAATAGTTTTTTCCTCATAAGTGCCCTTTTGATCTGAAAAAACTTCACTAAACTCTTTTCTTTGTTGCTGGAAAGCAGATTCAGTTGTTCCAGCTTGAGATTCCTTGCCCTTTCCGCCAAACCAACCTTTAATTTTATCTAAAAATGACATTTTGATTTTTTTTATTAATTAATCTCTATATTTTACCATATCTAAGCCAAAAAAGCAATAGTGTAATTGACTTTAAATCTCCATAAGCTTAAAATTTGACCTCTATTTAACTCCCTATCGTAGCTTTATGCGAAGGAGGGGTGGTTAAGTAGCTCATTCACATCATTTGCATCAGCAACAAAACTCCAAGGAGGGAGAAAATGAAAAAGATTTTCATCGCAATATTCGCAATCCTCATGGTTTCCATTTGCTTCTCGGCAGTTGGAAAAACAAGATCTCATTGCAAAGTCGTTGGCAAGTTCAGAGTCCTGACTACGTACGGCCGAGCGCTCGTTCCAACGTTGGAAGAACATTCCATCGAATGGGTTCTGGGCAATCTGTACTCTCATCGATTTGAGGACAGCAAGTACCAGTACGAGAAGATGGTCAGGTTGGAGCTGTTGGACTACGGCTACATAACCTTCGATGAGGCGCGCAAGAATCTGAGAAACAATCGCAAGCCCGCCAGTTTAGATCACCTTCTATCCCTAGTGATAGAGTACCCGGATGAGATCCACCCCTACGTCGCAGAGCAGTTTTCTACTCTGGAAACCAAGCCAATAGTCGCGCTAGGATTCGAGTGGGAATACCCCGTGCAAGGTTGCGACGACCCCGAAATAAACCTCTCCTGCGCCACACACAAGTACGTTCCAATCATCTACAAAGACGTCGACAACGGCTTCGACATCGATTGGATGTGCTCCGACGGTGGCTCCACCGAAGAAACCCCCCTGATTTTCCTAGCTGTTCGCAGATTATGATGCCCTTCCAAAAAGGGCCCCGCTTAGCGGGGCCTAATTTCCATAATGGAAATTAGGCTAACTTCAACCCATTCTCCACATCCTTATCCGGAACAGCTAAAACTACCCCTTTATCCGTATAAAAACCGGTGACCAGAAATTCCGATATAAAAGGCCCGATCTGTTTTGGGGGAAAATTCACAACTCCAACAATTTTCTTCCCCATCAGTTCCTCTTTGCTATAAATCTCCGTAATTTGCGCGCTGGATTTCTTCACCCCAATACCTCCACCAAAGTCCGCAGTAATTTTATATGCAGAAACTCTTGCTTCCGGAAAATCCTGAACATCAGTAATTGTTCCGGTTCTTAGTTCCACAGCCTCGAATTCATTCCAAGTTATTTGTTTCATAATTTCCTGTTGAGGGACCAATCGAGGGACCAATCGAGGGGCCAATGGTGGATTCCACAACAGGTCCCTCCATTGGCTCCACTACTGGTTATTAGTTAAATTTGTAATCATATCCCCACTTATCTCATCCAAGCCAAACTTATGACTCCATCCCCAATCTTCTCTCGCTTTGGAATCGTCTATGGATGATGGCCATGAGTTGGCAATTTTTTGTCTTTCGTCGGGCGTAAATGTGCAGGTAAATCCATCAACATGCTTTGCAACATTATCTGCCAATTCCTTTGCGGAAAAGCTTACCGCCGTAAGATTGTAAGCAGTCCTCACAGTAATTTTTTCCGGTTCAGCCTCCATTAACTGTATTGTTGCTTGCACCGCATCGTCCATATACATCATTGGCAAAACCGTCTCCTCACCAACAAAACAATCATAACTTCCTTTTTGAACAGCATCATAATATATAGCGACTGCATAATCTGTTGTTCCACCACCAGGGGGAGTTTTCCACGAAATAACACCCGGATATCTCAAGCTTCTTACGTCCAATCCGTATTTAACAAAGTAATATTGGCATAAAAGCTCTCCGGCAACTTTTGTAACTCCATACATGGTTGTAGGTTCAAGCACCGTCCTTTGTGGAGTATTCTCTAGTGGTGTTGTTGGGCCAAAAGCAGCAATTGAACTTGGCCAAAAAAGTCTATCAATTTTATATTCCACGGCTAGATCCAAAACATTCTTCAACCCATCCATATTTACACTCCATGCCAAGTCAGGCTTCTTTTCACCAACCGCTGAAAGAACACCAACCAAATGATATATCGTATTAATATCGTATTTTTCTATTAAAGATTTTATTTCCTCTTTGTCTGTTGTATCCGCTGTTTCATAAGGTCCCGAACTCCTGAATTCCTCAGTTGGTTCTTTTTTATGCCCAACCGCGATTACATTTTCACCTCCGTGTTTTGCCCTTAACGCAGGAATAAGTTCAGA
The DNA here is from genome assembly GCA_018814945.1 of Patescibacteria group bacterium. Taxonomy (GTDB): domain Bacteria; phylum Patescibacteriota; class Gracilibacteria; order UM-FILTER-43-11; family UM-FILTER-43-11; genus JAHIYT01. The sequence goes on along the minus strand of JAHIYT010000153.1, from coordinate 257 downwards.
GCCAATTTGTCCAACAGCTCCTGTTACTAAAATTCTTCTTTCCATATGAGAATTATTAAAAAACCTCAACCATTCTATCCTTATTGAAATCTAAAATCAAAAATGCTTAGTTGTTTTGGTTTTTCCGTCTTCCAAAAAATCGACCAAGCTCTGTTCTAATTTGACCCAATATCTTTCTTCCTTCAGGACTGGCAACAGATTCACTTACAATTTCTGCATCTTCAAATACTATTTCATCTACTGGTTCATGGCGAAGT
>JAHIYT010000152.1 GCA_018814945.1 Patescibacteria group bacterium | reverse complement strand
AGCTTCTCTGCTGCCTCCGCTGGATTCTTATTTTTTAAAATGTATGAACCTGCCACAAGAACATTAGCTCCTGCCTCTTTTGCAAGTGGAGCTGTTTTATCATTTATCCCACCATCAATTTGTATATCAAGATTAGGAAAGTGCTCACGAATCCATTTAACCTTATCAAGAACCTCTGGAATAAACTCCTGCCCACCAAAACCAGGATGAACTGACATAATTAAAACTAAATCGACCATAGGTAAAACTTTTGCAATTGCATCAACACCTGTATCAGGGCTAATACTTACACCCGCCTTACAACCAAGCTCTTTAATTTTGGTAATGTCCTCTGGTAAATGACGACTAGCTTCTGCATGAATAGTAATAGATGCAGCACCCGCCTTTGCAAAATCCTCGATATACAGATGTGGATTATTAATCATTAAGTGACAATCCAGTGGTACATCAGTTTTTATCCATTTAACCACAGGCGGGCCAAGTGTAAGATTTTTAACAAAGTTTCCATCCATTACATCCACATGAAACCAATCGGAGAATGGTTCCAATGTTTTAAGGTAATTATTCAGATCACCATAGTCCGCTCCAAGAATAGAAGGTGTTATTAATATTTCTTTGTTCATATTTATATAAATTTACAATTTTCAGTTCACAATTTACAAAAGTTTTAAAATTTAAAATTGTAAATTGTAAATTAATTATTATGTTTTTCAATTTCCATCATCTCCTTCACCCTACGTTCATGTCTATCTACATGAGAGAAATCTGTTTCCAAAAATGTCTGAACAATTTCCACAGGATCGTCCATCATCTTACTACGACCTGCAACGGAAATAACATTGGCATCATTGTGCTGTCTGGCTGATTCTGCTGCTTCTTTGCTATAACAAAGTGCAGCTCGTATTCCGGGAACTTTATTTGCAGCAATTGAAATACCTATTCCGGAACCACAAATCACAACACCTTGAGAATCTGGAGTAACAGCAACCTGCTGTGCAACCTTTTCACCATAAATAGGATAATCAACTGCATCACTATTTTCTGGACCTACATCAACAAATTCATATTGGTCACCCAATTCTTTTTTAATTCTCTCCTTTACATCAAACCCAGCATGGTCTGAACCTATAACAATTTTTTTCATATTTATTTAATTAAATAGACGAATCAAGTCTACCAAAAAATTACTAATTCGTAATTACTAATTCGTAATTAAAGAAATTTTGAGACAAGAATCCAAACAAAATATCCAACGGACGCGATAAATAAGATCCATCCAAGAACTTTCACAAATTTTAGTCGACCAGAAGATTTTACGAATGAATTTAGATCAAAATTACTATTAATTGACCAAATTAAACCGGTCACAAAGCCTGCAATCATCCCGCCATACCACAAGCCACCGAAAATTAGAGAAAATAAATAGCCGACCCCCATCAAAAACAATGCAAAACCAATAGCCCTAAACACACCCTTCCAGTAAATTGCACGACGGAATTTGTGCATTTCTTTTTTTCGATATTCATCATCAGGACTGACTTCTTCTTTAAAAATTGTTGGGTGAACCGGCTCTTCTTCAACTAATATTTTCCCAATCTTACCCCCTTCTAAGGTTAGATCATACGCACGCCTTTCCTCGACATCAGAAAGAACTTGATATGCCTCACTCACTTCGTAAAACTTTTTAACCTCACTTTCATCAGCAGAATCAGGATGATATTTTTTGGCCATTACAAAATAAGCCTTTTTCACCTCTTCTGGTGAAGCAGTTTTTTCTATTCCAAGAATTTTATAGAGATTATTCATTGTTATTTATTAAACTCTTCCACTTTTTTATATGCTGACTTAACAGCATCATACACTATTTTCTTAAGTTTATTCTTATCAAATTCCTTTATGGCCACCTCTGTTACGCCTTTTTTAGAAGCAACCATTTCTCGCAATTTCGCAGGAGACTCGCCTGAATAATTTACCAAATTACTTGCCCCTACAAAGGTTCCAAGTATTAGTATCGTTGCCTCCTTTGTATTTAAACCAATTTTTAATGCAGATTCGAATAGAGCCTCCATAAAATAAAAAACATAAGCAGGTCCTGAGCCACTTATTACAGTAAGTTGATCCAATTTTTTTTCGGTATTTACATATAATTCTGTTCCCATTGCTCCTAACAATTTTTGCACGTCTTTCTTGTCTTTTGAAACTAGATTTTTACTTCCAGTCCAGCCAACTACCCCCATGCCAATCTGTATAGGAGTGTTGGGCATAGCACGAACAATTTTTATCTTTCCAAGCGCTGAAGAAAGTTTTTTTATTGAAACAGCAGCAGCAACGGAAACCAGAATTACCCTTGAAGACAAATGAGCTTTGATATTTTTTAAAACGGACTCTGTATCCTGAGGCTTTACCGCAAGAAAAATGAAATCGTACTTAATAAGCTTAGTAAAATCACTGACATTAACTTGTACTTTAAGCTTTTTGAAGTAATTTCTCTTGGTAGAATTTCTGTCGTAAACCAAAATATCCGAAGCTTTACAAGCTCCGCTATTTAACCAAGCACTTACCATCGCCATCCCCATGTTTCCACCTCCAATTACAGCTAATTTCATATTAGAATTGTTGTATAAAACGGAGGTCATTTTCAAAAAACATCCTCAAATGATTAATGCGATACTTAATCATGATCATTCTATCCAATCCCATTCCAAATGCAAAACCGGTGTATTTTTCAGTGTCATAACCAACATTTTCAAGTACTTTTGGATGAACCATTCCTGCGCCTCCAACTTCTAGCCAACCGGTTTGTTTACAAAGACGACATGGAACATTTTCTGTTTTACCTTCGCCATGACAAATAGGACAAGTACAATCAACTTCCAACCCAGGTTCTACAAATGGGAAATAACTGATTCTAAATCTTGTTTTAATAGATGGATCTTCAAAAACTTGCTGCATAAAATGAGTTAAGACTGCCTTTAGATTCGCCATAGAAATATTTTCACCAACCATGAGCCCTTCACACTGGTGAAACATTGGTGAGTGGGTTGCATCGCTATCTTTTCTAAATGTTTTCCCTAAAGAAATAATACGAATAGGTGGTTCGTGAGCTTCCATGTAACGAATCTGAACCGGGGAAGTTTGTGTACGCAAAACAGTTTCCTTTAAATTTTTAATCCAAAAAGTATCCTGCATATCACGCGCTGGATGATCTGGTGGAATGTTTAACTGATTAAAGTTGTAATGCTCAAGTTCAATGTCTGGGCCAGCTGCAACTGCAAAACCCATACGAGAAAAAATCACCTCAAGGTCGTCCATGAATTTAGTAATCAGATGCCTGTGACCCACCAATGGTTTTTTACCGGGAACGGTTACATCGATCCATTCTTTATCTGCAATTTCGCCAAGCTCTGCCACTTCAAGTTCTGCATATTTTTTTTGGATAGCTAATTCCATTTCGGTTTTTACCTGATTGGCCAGTTTACCAACAGTCTTTTTTGCTTCATCGGCCAAGTCTTTAAGACCTCTCATGATATCGGTAAACTGCCCCTTTCTACCCATAAAATCAACTTCAAGATTGCGTACAATCTCATCTGTTTTAGCAGATTTGAGAGCTGCAAGTAATTGTGCCTTTAATTTTTCTATCTTATCTTTCATAATTTATTGTTTTTAACTCAGTAGTTATTCTAAATGATAAATGTTAAATGATAAATGTTAAATATTTGTTAGTAATTTGACATTTGAAATTTGTCATTTGAAATTAAAAAGGAGGTTTTTCGATGGCTAGTAATTATAGTGATAAGGTTATGGAGCATTTTCGAAACCCGCGTAATGTGGGTGAGATTGAGAACCCTGATGGAGTGGGGACGGTTGGTAATCCAACTTGTGGCGATATCATGGAGATGTATATCAAAGTGAAAGATAACGTGATTGTTGATGCTAAGTTTAAAACTTTTGGCTGTGGCGCAGCGATTGCGACAAGTTCAATGATTACCGAATTAGTTAAAGGTAAAACCATTGAAGAGGCCTT
>JAHIYT010000151.1 GCA_018814945.1 Patescibacteria group bacterium | reverse complement strand
CTTTTTTAAATTCATTTTTAATTTCATCAATAATTTCTGGAATAGTTGCATCAACCTTATTCACCACAAGTAACTGAGGTTTTTTAGAAAGCTTTTCACTAAATAATTTTAACTCTTCATTTAATTTATTATATTCATCCCGAAGTTCTTCATGGGTAATATCGAGCAAATGAACCAAAACCTTAGTGCGTTCAATATGTTTTAAAAATTCGATACCCAATCCTTTACCCTCATGAGCTCCTTCAATAAGCCCCGGAATATCGGCCACAACAAAATCAGTTTTATCAACCTTTACTACTCCAAGATTTGGAATTAGCGTAGTAAATGGATAATCGGCAATTTTTGGACGTGCATTCGAAATTCGTGAAATCAAAGTGGATTTGCCAACACTTGGATAACCAATTAGCGCAACATCTGCAATAAGTTTCAATTCGAGTTTTAATTCTTTTTCCTCACCAGGTTCACCAAGTTCAGCAAAATCCGGAGCTTGTCTGGTAGAAGATTTAAAATTAGCATTACCTTTACCTCCTAAACCGCCTCTTGCAACAACAAACTGCTGCCCATCTTTGGTTATATCCACAATTAATTTTCCATTTGTATAAACCAAAGTACCAACGGGAACTTTCAGCACAAGATCTTCACCATGTTTTCCGTATCTATTCTGCCCGAGACCTTGCTCACCCTTTTCAGCTTTAAAATGTCTTTTACTTACAAAGTTAACCAAAGTATTCAGATTAACATCGCCCTCAAAAACAATACTTCCGCCATCACCACCGTTCCCGCCATCCGGTCCGCCTTTCGCCACAAATTTCTCACGACGAAACGAGGATGATCCATTGCCACCATTTCCAGCCTTAACTTTGATTTCTGCCTCATCAGCAAAATGCATAACGAAATAATTAACGTAACGTTATTGTACTTGTAAAAGACGTTTAGGTCTATGAATTATGCAGCTATTGTAGTTCCTTCATTATGACCATGGATTTTTGCAATAACTTTTCTCATTATATTTTTGGAATCATGTTCTAAACCCATATCATCCAAAGTCCTATCAGTTGTCTGCATTAACTCCAACAAACAATTTCTAGCAAAAACTACATCTTCAAGAGCAATATCATCCATATCTTCCAATGCAAGTGTTATAGCATCTTCATATCTAAGATTTCCATGTCTTCTAAGTAACTCACGAAAATGGTCCCTAGCCCATCCCATTATTCCATATTGATCAACTGTACGACCTTCTCCAATAATATCTTCAGTCAGGATTCTTCTAGCAACCGATCTATCCTCATATGAAGCTTCTAAATTTCCAGACATAATATAAAAAGTTAATTAATCTAAAACAATATCCCCATTGTTCATAAGATCACCTATCATTTGTCTTTGCTCTGGAGTTAACCTGGTTAATGTTTCAACTGGCGTTTCGGTTCTAGTTAATTCCTGAGCAATCTGAAGGCATAGCTCTTCGGTTACTTCTTGATCTGTTAAAGACCTGTTAAGTTCTCCAGACATAAAAAATGAGGGTTATTTACAAAGGTTCATAATTATATATAAAACAAATATTATGGCAAGGCAAATTTCTAATATAGTTTTACATTTCATAAAAAATAATAGTAAAATAGTTTAGAAAATTTAAACCCTAAACATCATGGAACGTACTCAACTTACTACGTCAGCTGATCCGCCTGAGGCGGAAAGTTGATTATTTTTCGTAAGAGCGTGACATGTAAAAAACTTAATAAAACCTAATCATAAACAATTATGAACCGAACTCAATTAACTACTTCTGCAGACCTAGCACGTGAAGAGGTAGACTACCTAATAAAGGAGGCTGAAGATCTTCGCACAAAACGCACCAAAGACCTCGATGGGATTATGGTTGCCTCTCTTTTCTTTGAACCAAGTACTCGTACTCGCCTATCTTTTGAATCCGCAGTACACAGGCTTGGTGGTCGCCTTATTACTGTTGCAAATGCCAGCAGTACATCAATGAAAAAGGGTGAAACCCTTAACGATACAATCAGGGTTATAGAAAAATATGCTGACATTCTGGTCATGCGCCATCCAAAAGAAGGTGCTGCAGCGGAAGCAGTTCAATTTACTGATAAACCTTTTCTTAATGCTGGTGATGGTGCTAATCAGCATCCAACGCAAGCACTTTTGGATATCTACACAATTAACCGTGAAATGGGCGGAATAGATGGGCTAACAATAGGTTTTGTTGGAGATCTTAAGTTTGGACGAACAGTTCATTCGCTCCTATATATACTAGCCTTGTATAAGATAAAGAAAATTATCTTCATTAGCCCAAGTCAATTAAAGATTCCAAATTTTTATCTGGATATGCTTAAGGAAAAAGGAATCGAATATATGGAAGACAGCGAGCTAAACAAGCATGTACCTGAAATGGATATTCTATACATGACTCGTATTCAGCAGGAAAGATTTGAGAATCTGGAAGAATATTATTTTCTAAAGGGCTCATACATACTTACTTCAGATGTCGTCCGCCTTGGAAAACCGACTATGAGAGTGCTTCATCCATTACCACGTGTAGATGAAATTACAATGGAAGTGGATATGATGGAACAAGCAGCTTACTTTCGAGAATCTGAAAATGGAATATATATGAGAATGGCACTTTTGAAAACACTTTGGAAAAATTATAACCAATAGCTACCAATTGCTAATCCAGTGGCTAATCCAATGGCTACAGGATAAGCAACCGGAAAAGCTATTGGATAAGCAACTGGAAACTATGAGCAAAATCCTAATAAAGAACGGACGCGTCATCGATCCTGAATCGAAACTGGACGAAGTGACTGATGTTTTGATAGTCGATGATAAAATTACGAAAGTTGGAATATGTAACGATATTTTAGGTGCCAATATTATTGATGCAACAAATAAGGTGGTAATGCCGGGGGTCATAGATCTTCATGTCCATCTTCGGGATATGGATCAGGCGAATAAGGAAACTGTGGAAACTGGGACAAAGGCAGTAAGAAAAGGCGGAGTTACTACCGTATTCTGCATGCCTAACACAAGCCCAAAACTAGACTGTATTGAAAACATTCAAAGATATCTCGAACTAATTAAAAATGCACGTGTAGACGTTCATATAGTCGGCGCAATTACACATAAACTAATGGGCGAAAGACTTGCGGAAATAGATGTTTATCTAGACTTTGGAATGAAATTTATAACCGATGATGGATTTGATATTGATGACGAAGAGCTCCTAGAAGAAGCCTATAAAAAAGCAAGAAATCTGGGGCTTATTGTTATGACACACCCCGAAGTTATGAGCATTGCGCCAAACGGAGTTGTAAACGAAGGTAAAGTCAGTAAAGAGCTAAATTTGCCCGGTCAACCAAACGAGAAAGAATGGAAGGCGGTGGAAAGAGGTATTCGCCTAGCTCTAAAAACTGGAGCTCGCGCACATTTCACCCATCTGAGCACAAAAGAATCTATTGATTTAGTTCGCAAAGCTAAACAGGGATCAGATTTAATTACCTGTGACGTTACGCCGCATCATTTTTGTTTAACGGAAGATGAAGTTCTGGCCTCCGGATCTCAGGCTAAAGTAAATCCCCCACTCCGAACAGAAGTTGATAGGATGGCTTTAATAGAAGGAGTAAAAGATGGAACAGTTGATGCAATTGTTACGGATCATGCACCACACGCTGAAAAAGATAAAACTGAAGACATAAGTAAATCAGCATTTGGCTTTTCTGAATTAGAGGTATCACTCCCAGCTTCAATTACTGAACTACATAAAAATCAGGGAATAGATTTAATAAAAGTTATTGAATTAATGACACTAAAACCAGCTACTCTGGCAAAGCTCCCACTCGGTAGAATTCAGGAGGGTTTTACGGCAAATATTGCGGTTATAGATTTAGAAACTGAAGAAATAGTCAATAAAAATGAATTTGTGTCAAAGGGTAAAAACACACCTTTTCACGGTAAAAAGCTCAAGGGTTGGCCAAAAGTCACGATTTACAGAGGTGCAACTTATAAATAAAAAAACCATTTAAAAAAAGCTTGTCCTAGTTTATAATTCTATAAACTAAATTTAAAAAACAACAAAAATGAATCAACAGAGTAAAAAATATGTAAAGTATTTATTGCCGGTTTTTGCGATAGCAATTTTTTCTATTGCAATACTGACATACAATTTCGAAGAAAAAATACCAGAAGTGCAAGCCGCAGATGTAACTGGTGATTTTACTGATGCAAACTTTTTAGCTTGTGCTTCTGCTACCTTGGGAACACCTGGTTCAGTTGATGATGCTGCTGCTGCTGCATTTTCCGGGGAAATAGTATGCAATAACCAGGGTGTAACCAGCTTGGCCGGTATACAACACTTCACCAGTCTAGTCGGAATAAAAATCGATAATAACAGTATTAATGATGCCGGTTTTGCCCCAATTGCGGCAGCAACAGCAATTACTAGCATAGATATGATGAATAATAGCGTAACCGATATTACTCCACTGGCCAGTCTAAGTAATATTATAGGCCTCGGCATAGGCGGTAATGATGTAAACGATCTAAGCCCACTTATAGGACATAGTAATTTAAATTTACTACATATATGGTGTAACGACATTGACAATACTAGTATCGCAAGTGTTACGAATGCGAATTTCCCTAATTTAACAGATTTAAGAATAGGGCCTAGCTGTGGAAAGCATAGCATTACCAACCTTTCACCGCTCAGTGGTATGAATGGCCTTACTATATTGCACATAAATCAAAATAACCTAACCGATGCAATGTTTGCTCAGCTCAATATACAAAATATGATAGCCCTAACGGACATTGATTTTGATGGAAACAATGCCATGACAAACTTTAACGCCATAGCAGGATTAGATAACCTTGTAAGTACTGATATCGGCAATAATAACGGCATTACTAGTTTAAATGCTCTTGGCTCAGGTAACGCCAACCTTGCCGATTTTGCTAGTGGTAACTCAATTACAATAACTAATAATGCTGGTCTTAATAACTCAAATGCCCCGGCGGCATATACCAATGTATTAGCATTACAAGGAGCTGGAGCAACCGTTACGCACAACCTAAATGTAACCGCTGACTTTAATGACCCTAACTTTTTAAGTTGCGTATCCAATGATGCCGAGGTGGGAACACCTGGAGCTGTAGCTTACACAGATGCGATTGCCGTAACAAGTCTTGCTTGCGACAGCTTATCAATAGCAAGCATTAACGGTATCGAGCATTTAAACAGTCTTCAATATTTTGATTGCTCCGGTAACACTTATAGCGACATTAGTAAAATTAATACAACTAATACTCCAAATCTTTTGGACTTAGGTATCGGTAATAACAATATAGTAGATATAAGTAGTTTAGATGGATTAGCGAGTCTATTCCACTTAGGTGTCTGGAATAATAGCATTACCGATATAAGCACTGTGCCAAATCTATCAGCTGTTAGCCTTTATAACATTGGTGGAAACACTGGTATAACAGATTTTGACGCATTAAATGTAGTAAACTATCCACTCTTAAATAATTTAGGGTCAAACCCTAATATACTCCTTTATAATACTCAATTATCTCCTGCTGACTTAACTAGAATCGTGAGTGAATTTCCTAACCTTAGATCAATAAACCTATGTTGTGGGATGCTTTCCCTGACAGATTCAGATTTTGCCCCAATAGCAGATTTAATTAATCTAACAAATATCTCTCTTAGTGACAATGGTGGTATTATTCGCGATATTTCATTTCTTAACGATGGCACAAACGCCAATGGAAATGGCGGTTCAGCCTGCGAACCAACAACGCAAGATTGTAGTTGTACAAACTGTTTTGCGGACAACAACACTATTAATCTGACCAACATAAGTGGCTTAAACGGTGCTAATGCCGCATGGGCACTTAGGCAGGTAGATATATTAGAAGAATCAGCAGGTGTAACGGTTACACATAATATAACCGGATCAGCTACAGTTAATTTTTATGTTGATTATGCGGCAACCCCGGGTGCTAGTGTTGATTGTTCAGTAAGCGACCCTTGTGCAAGTCTGGATGAATTAAGGCAAAAAGGTATTTTTACCGCCAATTTGCTCACAGCAACAACAATAAATGTTTATGTAACAGGTGAGAAAACGACTAGTATTGTTGGCTGTACTCCTGGTGGTGATTGTATAGATAGGTTTGGATGGTCAGGGGGAACAAACGCTACCATAAATATTCTAAAAGACCCATCTGGTACAAACCCAATATTAGACGCTAGAACAGCAAGACCAATGAATGGTGAAGTACTTCTTCTTGCAGCTAACAGTACAGCCAGTGTAAACGTGCAGGATTTTGAAATATATGGTGATGTAACAGTTGCTGGTGCTGGTGATGCAACAAGTATTGGTATTTATACATATGGAAACGGTCTAAACATTCGAAATAACTATATACATGATACATCTGTAGGTATATGGGGGCATGATGATACCGGTGGTGGTGGCCCTACTTTTGACAACAACATAATAGCAAATAATATTTTTATCAATAATAGAGGTACAACAAACTTTGGTGGAGCGGTAGACACCTGTGGTGGAATCTGGGTTACTGGTCCAGCCGACAATATATCCATTATCAATAATACCGCATATAACAACTGTAATAATTTTGCTGATGGGGGTCTGGATACTATAGGACAACCATTGGAATTAGGAGAAATAACCGTAACAGAAATAACTGATTCTTTTGGTATATCGGCTCCAACAAACACAACTGTTAAACAGAACCTTGTATACAATACTCTTGGAGGAGGAGCAAATACCTATTACTATAACGTGCCAGATGGAGTTGGAGGATGGGAAAATATCAATAGTGCAGATCCGGGAGGGATTCTTACCGGACAGACTGCTGCAGACCATGGAACCGGTAATAACTTTATAGCCGCGAGTGATCCATTTTTAGATTCTTCTGGCCCAACAACAGATTGGGCTGATGCAGGTGTCGACTTTGCCTTAACCGCATCCACTTATGTCACCTATCAAATAGGATCGCTTCATGGCAATACACCATCAAGCGACTACCTAGGCACGACAAGACCATATGTAATAGGAGAAGCTGGCGCAATTGAATATCAAGATCCTATCGTACCACCTGCCAATTATTATGTGGATTATGACTCAGGAGTACCTGGAGACTGTGGCCTGTCAACAACAACTAACCCCTGCGATAGCATCACAAATCTTTTTTCAGAAGCAGGATTTCAGACAATAATATCTACAGATCCAAAAGAGCCAGTAAATGTTTATGTTGAAGGTACTTCGACAACTGCAGAGCAGGTGGCACCAGCATTGTTTGCAGTTACCGTTACATCTACGGAAATCCATATTCAACCATGGAACATCAATCCAATAATTAATGCTGGACCTAGCGATGCCAATATTCTCGTAGTCGGTAACAATATAACCATTGATGGATTTGAGATATATGGATCATCAGTCGAAGGTGGTTTGATACTCATAGGAGATAATATAATTGCCAAAAATAATTACATTCACAACATGGTAGTTGGCATTGTAGCTATTGAAGCTTATTCAGGTACATTGGGATTTGATTATGCCTCTAGTAATATATCAATCCAAAATAATATAATTACTAATAACACCGATAACGTCGCTGGCTGTGGTGGAATATATATTGGCGAAGTAAACGGCGCTGAGGTTATTAATAACACACTATATAATAATTGTGACTTTTTTAATCCGGACACTTCTGCGGGAAATGTTGGGTTGGGAGATATAGGACTAAGCCGTATAGATTTCTTATCCAATACCTCCCCTACCGGCACCTTAATAGTTAAACAGAACCTTGTTTATAATGACAATGGTGGCGCAGAAAATACTTATTATTATGAGGCAGACATTACTGTTAACGGAAGTGCTGTTGGAAGACCTGCGTTAACTAACCAAACCGCAGCCGACCTTGGAACCGGAAACAATTTTGCGGTAACAAGTAATGATCCATTTACAAATTCAGGCGGAGGAGCTAATTGGACTGCGGCTGGTGCAGATTTTGCTTTAACCTCCTCTGCATACACCATATATAGAGTAGCTTCGCTTCATGCCAACACACCTACAACGGATTATTTAGGAATAACCAGGCCAGACAGTTCAACTACAGGTGAAGCCGGAGCTCTGGAATATGTAGTAAGTGGTGGTTCAAGTAGGCAAGAGACCTGCACCACAACACCAATAACTTTAAATTTATCTAAAACTCTCCCCGTAAGTACTATTGACGGAAAACCAGCAGTCAATTTAAGTTGGACAAATATTCAGGACGTTAACACAGATGTAAAAGTGTCCATTTTGCTCAGCTACTTTGACCAAAATCCAAAAATCGGAAGTGAAAAAAATAGACTTTCAAATATTTTTACAACATACGCGAGGGGCGCAATTTCAAATATTAAAGAATTAAGTAGCTATTATTACAATAGGTTGGAACGCCTTGGGCTAACAAATGCGAATGATTCTACATGTAATAACAGTCAATCAGAAGCAATACTATCTATAATAACTAACGCAAGGAAAGATATTTCATTAAAAGCATCGACCGACAACATTATCATGAAGTTTATCAATGATTTGTTGAGTCTGGAAAGCACTCTTAAGGAAGCAGGAAGCAATCTTACTCCATTTACAGACTATTACAGAAATTATTTTTTAAACGCGAACACTGGCGGAGTTATTCATATATACAGAGATGGAACTAAAATTCACACAGTAACTAATACATATAACACTAGTTACACAGATAAAACCGTCCCAGCAAATAAGACAAATAAAGCTAAATACTATAACTATTATTTAATTAATGAGACAGATTGTGGAACTGCCATAGGCAATAGTGGCAAAGCCGCAATAGACCCTGTTGTAGCAAAGGGTACTGAGATAGATGTAACATTGGATTTGAATATAAAAATTAAAGGCGCCTATGATCAATTAATAATGGATAGAGTTCATGAATTAATTGAAACAAATGATAATAGCAATATAGCTGGTAGTAGGCGTATGTGTAAGGAAATTCAGAATGAATTCAGAAATGCCAGAAACAGTGAATTAGCTCTTGAATATGTATTAGAATGTTACGCAGAAGATAATTATGCATTAAGACACAAAATTGAAGCTATGAGGGCAGATATCATCTCCCCTCTCATGATTCTTCTCTCCTTAAGCGCAGATGGTAATTTAGATTCAGAAGATATTATAGATAAATTTATGGAACCCATCATTGCAAATTTAGTTGAGCAAATTGAGATTGAGGAGACTGTACTTGAAGACATTAGCAAACTTGGATTAAGTGATAGTTTACTTAGTAAAAATAGTATTGATGAATTAACTGAAGATGAAAGAGAATTAATTCTCCAGATTAATGAAGAGTATTTTGGAGATAACAGCCATGGAGCAAATCTTACAATAAATAAATATGAAGTAAGCGAGCTATCACAATTTAAATCGGACACATTTACGGGGCTCGCTGAACCATCTTCATTTTCTGATTTAAACCCTTCTAGCTTAGGAAGCTTATCTGGGATCGGTATTGATAAAGCTAATGAAACCTATCAGACCACAACCAATTTATTAGGAGAAGCTAGTGTTTCTGTAGGTTCTTTCAAAGCTGGAACATCCTATATAATTGGAATAGAGCTCGCAGATGAGAAATATTACCTGCCAAAAATTGCAACTCTGGAAATAAATAACGCTAAACTAACAAACAACAATTATACAGCCAATATTGCATTGGAATTTGATCGTCACTTTAAATACGGAAACTTCGATGAATCTGACAACGAGATTAATAAAAATGATTTGATAGCTTGGGGTAATTTACTTAAAAACAACCCTGAATCATGGGATGAAGGTAATATAGATGGTATTACAGGCATTAATATTCTTGATGTGATATCTTTTCAGGAAAACTGGGGAATGCAAGAATCTATGGATGTAGAGGAAGGTGAAATAACAATAAGTGAATTATTCCAGGCGTTTGGCCTGACAATACCTAAGAACTTATCCATAAGCCTAATAAAGGTAGAAATACCCATGTGGCTTAATTATGCCGACAAAAAGTGTAACTAAACACGAATTAAACAGCTAAAACCGATTCTATAATTAGAGTCGGTTTTTTGTTATATGTATAGGATAAGACATTGATTTTTTGTTTTATTTTTGGTATAATAAAGGGATTTCTTCACAAAAATAAAAATGAAAAATTTGAACCACCACGACATACATGAGATTTTCTCTCAAATTTCCAACTCATTATCCTGCCCTGAATGTGACGCACAGATTCTTCCACATAATATTAGAATAAACGATATTATCGATAATGAATGCCTATTTGATGTTGATTGCCACAGATGTGATTCTGAAATGACATTATCTGCCCATGTTGAAAAGAATGTTAATGACATAGCAAAAACATACAACAAATCTTCACAGATAATGCACGATAACATTGTTGACGAAGGAATTACTAAATGGGAAGTGGACGCAATGAAAAAAGAACTAAAAAACTTCTGCGGAAGTTTTATCGAAGCATTTAGTAGATACTATTAATTTAAAATTAGAAATTGTAAATTAAAAACCTCGAATTTCATTCGAGGTTTTTTAGTGGATACCTACCTCCTTAGTTATTGCATTAACATCACGAAGTAATTGGCGATCATTTTTTATTTGATCTGTAATTCTATTAACCGAATGCATAACGGTTGTATGGTTTCTGTTACCAAGTAATTGACCGATTTTAGTAAGTGACATGCGAAGCTTGGTTTTTGCTAAGTACATAATAATTTGCCTAGGCATCATGCACTCTCTGGTTCTGGAATTACCGATCACATCGGTCTTGGGAACGGTATAATAATCAGTAACTGAATCTATTAGACATTCGATGGTTACTGCACTTCTAGGAACAGGATCCTGGGCTACAAAACCAATCATCTTAACCTCCTTTTGAGTTTGTTTAAGCATCTCAGCGACAGATTTAACCGTAGGAGAAGTATGTTCAAGTTCGTATTTCGCTATGGCTTGCTTAAGGATTCCCTCAAGCGCACGCACGGAGGAAGTAATATTGTGTGCAATAAATTCAAGCACATCCTGATTAATAAACACCTTGGCCTCCTGACACTTGTTTTGAAGTATGGCAAGCCTTGTTTCATAATCTGGCATCTTCACATCAACAATCATCCCAGATTGAAATCTCGAAACCAATCTTTCATTTAGTAGGGCAAGTTCATGCGGAGGCCTGTCTGAACTTATAATTATTTGTTTACCGGATTCATATAGTGCATTAAATGTGTGGAAGAATTCCTCCTGAGTTCTGTCTTTATTTGCAATAAATTGAATATCATCAATTATTAATGTATTTACCTTCCTATATTTATTTCTAAAATGATTCATATTTTTCGCCTGAATTGCATTCACCACGTCATTAACAAAACCTTCAGTTGTTGTATATACAACCAATCTGCTTGGGTCGTTTCTCAGTATTTCACTACCAGTTGCTTGAAGGAGATGTGTTTTACCAAGACCAACGCCACCATGGATAAAGAGTGGGTTATAGTTTTGCCCCGGATATTTCGCAACATTCTGGCAGGCAGCATGAGCCAATCTGTTTTCAGGAGAAGTGATAAAATTCTCCAAAGAATAACTCGGATTAAATATCCTCGAAACTATCCCATCTTT
>JAHIYT010000150.1 GCA_018814945.1 Patescibacteria group bacterium | reverse complement strand
TTTTTTATGATGTTTTCCATTTAATTTTGAAATTTTGTAATAACTAATTTTGTAATGTTAGAATTGTTTGATTATCCAACTGAAGAAGGTGAGTACATTGGTTCCTTTTTTGAAACTCCTATCCACCTTACCATACCAGTCTTCAATAAGTGCAAATCTATCACTGGTTGTTGCCAGGTTCTCAAAATATGTATTTTGAACTTTGTCCGATCTGGCAAAGTGATATGTTGGACTATATAAGAATACCGCAGGAACTTCTTGGCTTATGATCTTCTGAAGATCATTTAGTGTCTTCATACGATCTTCTTCGTCACTTTCGTATCTGGCTTTTTCTAGCAGGCTGTCCGCTACGAAATTTTTAAATTGTGAGAGATTTAAGCCTCCAACTTTTGCCTGGCTACTATGCCAATAAGGATAAGCGTCGAGATTATACCCTAAGTTCTGACCAAAAATCAACAAGTCATATTCGCGATTATTTATTCTGCTCTGGAACTCCCCGTTTTCAAGTATTTCAATTTGTACATCAACACCTATTTTATTCCATTGTTCTTTCACTATTTCGGCAACTCGACCGTAGATTTCCGGTTTTGAAGTTGTAATTAAATTCAATATCATTTTTTCTCCTTTGTCATTAACTCTAGTCTCTACTGTTTCTGCAACTTCATTTTCAGCTGCCAATTCTTTTTTCTCTTCTTCCAAAAACGATGTTTTGGTTCCATAGCTTATTATTATTGAATCAATTAGCTCCTCATTTCCATCGAAGTCTGTTGCATAAACTTCAAATAGGTTATCTCCTAATTTCAGATTTTCGAATTCTACGGTAGCCATATAAGTCCAACCCGGATCACCTGGAACATATTTTTTTAGTTCGTAGTCGTTAACTCTGATTGATTTTATATTTTTTGGAACAGTTCCCGTGATGGTCACTTTATCATCTGTAGTTTTATAGTCTTTCCCCTCGTTTGGACTGTTTATATAAGTCGGTTCCTCTTCTTCATTAGCTTCATTAGCTTCGTTAGCTTCATTAGCTTCGTTAGCTTCATTAGCTTCGTTAGCTTCGTTAGCTTCGTTAGCTTCGTTAGTCTCCTCAATCTCTTCTTCTGGTTCTGGGATTTTCCATTGGGTATCAAATAGGGCACCATTGGCTTTATTTACACTATATTGATGAACCCAATTTTCTTGATCAATTTCGAGTAGCGGTGTATCAACAGTCTGATTTTGACCAATCTCTTCAATTAGACTTTCTTTATCTGTTCCTAATTGAAGAGCCAAGCGTACTGTACTGTTTTTTAATTTGTCTGACTCACTATTCAGAAAGATAGCTACGTATTGTGGGAGATGATATCTTTCCAGAACCATGTCATTCTTCTTTAGTACTTTCTCTATATATTCATCCGGAATATTGCGTATTCCATCTAGATCGCCAAGTTTCTTCTTTAAATCATCAAAAGAAGGGAATATTTTAATCAAAATGTTTTCTATGTGGGCAGGAGAATCGTAGTAATCCTCAAATGCTTCAAGACTTATCTCCACATGGTCTCCAAAATGGGTTTGGGCGATGAACTTATAACGACCAGAACCTACCGGTATAAAATTAAACGGTGCTGACTGCAAATATTCAACTGGTTCATTTTTTAGCAAATGATACGGAAGCAACCCAGTCATTGTTTTAACTAAAAAGAAAGAATCTGGTTTTTCAAGTAAAAACTGCACAGTTCTTTCATCAATTTTGGTAACCCTTATACCGCTATAGTCGTTGTAAGTAAGTATTACTCCATCGAACACAGGGTTCTTAATAACGTCATTGTAGGTAAAAATTACGTCGTCGGATGTTACAGGTTCTCCATCATGCCATTTAGCACCTTCTTTTATAACAAATGTATATTCTTTACCATTAGACGAAGCTTTGTAATTTGCAATATCTCCTACGACTTCCTTTGTTTTTGGATCATATTTTGTAAGTCCCGAAAAAACCAGTTGGGTTATATCGTGAGAAATCGACCCCTGATGTATAAATAGGGGATTAAGCACATCAATCATTCCAACAGCACCCTCGATATACACTCCACCATCAACCGGTGCCATATCCGAATGTTCATAGTAAAAAGCTCGGGCAATTTGGAAACCGGTTATCACTACTACCAAGCTCAAGAAAGCAATAACAATTTTTTCAACCTTGTTTAAATAACTAATTGATTTTTTCATTTCAATTATTAATGAATAGCAATTCTTTTATAGAATTACTATTAATACCGCGTTCACCATAAAAGCTATGCCCAAAATAACTGTAGCGTTATATATAACTTTTTCTGGGCCTCGTTTTGTTGCCTGAAAACTTTCACCACCACCGAAAACAGCGCTTAAACCTCCGTCTTTGTTTTGTGTAAGAATGAATATTATTAACAGAATTGAAATAACAACCTGAGCAATTATAAGAATTTTTTCCATGAGATAGTAGCGAGTTACACGTTCCGAGTGGAATGTGGGCCTTTAGGCCAAATGTAATGAGGATGAATCATGTAGTCCCGCTTAGTGAGATAAATGATTCAAGTGTTTAAACCCTATTGTAATTGTTTAATTAGCAGAGGGATTCTACCACTCTGTTTTTAATTATTCAATACCTTGTATGTAATTTATATTTTTTTTCGCGTGCGTATATATCCCCTCACTCATTCTTTATGGGGTTAGAGGGTAGATAATAAGAGGGAAAAGAAAGAAACGTATAAAGAAAGAAAATTTGACATATACCTATATATATGCAAAAATAACATCCATTAATTATGTGGAATGAGAATATTTGATCTAATGCTAAATATCTTATTCCCTCCCAGATGTACCTATTGCAAAGCTGAAGGGGCGTTTTTATGCACAGGATGTATAAATCAATTATCAATTTACAATTTACAATTTTCAAAAAGGAAGACTAAAGATCTAAATAAGGAATTCCAATATCTTGATGGGGTTATTTATGGAATGGATTATTCCCAGAATCCTGGAATAAAGGCAGCTTTGAAGCAGTTTAAGTATAAATTTACACAAGATTTAGCTGATTATTTTGGCCAGGTTCTTTCGGAGAAATTGAGTGAGTTGGGTATGTGTAAGAATAAGAAGTCGGTTTTAATTCCAGTACCATTACATAGAAAGCGTTTAAATTATCGTGGGTTTAATCAGGCTGAGCTAATCGCAAAGGCGATTAATCCTAATCTAATTTCTCATTTGCTTAAAAGGGTGAAGAACACCTCTCAGCAAGCGAAATTATCAAAAGAAGAACGTCAGATTAATCTGGATAACGCTTTTGAGGTTTGTGATTTATCAATCGACCCAAACTCCATTTACTTTATCGTAGATGATGTGTGTACAACGGGTTCTACTTTGGAGAATTGTGCGAAGGCTCTAAAAGAGGCGGGAATGAAAAAGGTTTATGGGCTTGTGGTGGCAAGGGCTTTTAAATAGTGAAAATTTGAAAATCTAAAAATCTTAAAAAGTAATTTTCAAGTTTTCAAATTTTCAAAGCTAATGTATCGTGATTATGTTACTTAATTACATCCTTTTTATGATAAAGTTCGCCGTCATATCTTTCCCAGGAACCAATTGTGAGAATGAAAATATTCGCGCATTTAAGCGAAATGGAATGGATGCTGAAATGGTACTTTGGAATGATCCCGGAATGTTAGATTGCTCTCGTCTTAATGAGTTTGATGGCTATTGTATTGCTGGTGGTTTTAGCTACGAAGATCGTGGTCGTAGCGGGGTAGTTGCTGCTCAAGACCCTATCACCGAGGTCTTAAAAGAGGAGGCAGACAAAGGAAAGGTTGTTTTGGGCATTTGTAATGGAGCTCAGATACTTGTAGAAACGGGTCTTATTCCTGGTTTTGATAATAAAGGTCTTGCTATTGCTCTTGCGTGGAACGAGATGAAAAAGGATGGAGAGCTAGTCGATACAGGTTTTTATAATATTTGGTCTCGTTTAAAAAACGTGGCTCCAAAAGGCAGATGTGCCTTTAATGATTTTGATGAGCTTTTACATATTCCAATGGCTCATGGTGAAGGACGTTTTATGGTAGATGATGAAATTCTTAGGACTTTGGAAGATAATAATCAGATTGTATTTAAATATGCTAAAGAGAGTGGGGAAGTCGCCACTGAGTTTCCGGATCTTCCAAATGGGGCGACAGCAAGTATTGCTGCGCTTTGTAATCCTAAAGGCAATGTAATGGCTATCATGCCTCATCCGGAACGCGATCCTCGTGGTAATGGTAATGCAGTTTTTCAATCAATTAAAAAGTGGATAGAAGAGAAAAAATCGGTTGATTATAAACCCCTTGGTAATTATGAATGCAAAGAAGATATTCGTGATAAGAAACCTGTGGATATCGAACTTTTTGTTAAATTAATTATCACAGACAATGCTGAGCGTACAATTGAAGAAGCCTTAGTGCGTAAAGATTTTAAACTTCATCTCTATCGTTATGAATATTATGGAATTACACTGAACGAAGCAGGGGATTTGAATCAG
>JAHIYT010000019.1 GCA_018814945.1 Patescibacteria group bacterium | reverse complement strand
CAATTTATTACATGAAAAAAAACGAGCACTCTTAATATCACCGCCGTGGGCGGACTACCAGAGACCATCGCTTGCAATTGGTTGTTTGTCAGCTTTTGCAAATCAGCATGGGCATCCGATAGAAACGCATCATCTCCATTTGGAAATTGCTTCGATTCTTGGATTAGAATTATATAATCAGATTGTCTTTCAGGATAAATATCTTGGTGACGCTATCAGTGGTTCCCTTCTTTTCAGAGATAATATTAAATTTATTAAGTATGTTGATCGATTACTATCACCCTCCGTAGGAAGGGTTGTTCGTGGTGAATTTAAGACAGCACTTTGGAAATATTATTGCCAGCTGAAAAAGAAAAAATATTCTCTGATTGGTATTACTGTTGATTACCAACAGTTGTTTACAGCATTGGTTCTATCCAAATGGATTAAAAGGGATAATCGAAATACAAAGGTCGTTCTAGGTGGTAAATGTAGTTCCGGAAATCTTGGAAAATCACTCCTTCGTCATTTTGATTTTGTTGATTGGTGTATTGATGGTGAAGGAGAACAGCCTTATCTTAAACTATTAAACATTTCTAATGATTGGAATGAAAATAGTGAGAGTCAGATTCCAGGACTAATTTACCGTAGGGATGGTAGGATACAAGTCAATAAATGCACTGAGCTTAGAAGTATGAAACAAATGGGTGATCCTGACTATGATTCATATTTTGCATTTATTGAAAATAGTCCTTTGTTAGCTGGAACCGAAATATCCCCATTCATCCCTGTAGAAATGAGCAGAGGATGTATTCATAATTGTGCTTTCTGTAGTGATCGGAATTATTTTAAAAAATACAGAGTAAAGCCTGTGAAGGTAGTTTCACAATCAATTGAAAGGGTGTGCCGGAAATATAGCACCTACAGAGTATTTATTGTCGATCGGTTTGTTGATTTCCGGTACGCACGAAAAATATTTACACTTCTTTCCAAGCATCATCTCGACTACAAATTGTTTTGTGAAATACGCGCTGGAATTCCAAAAGATACTCTTTCAATTATGAAGAAATCAGGAGTGGATGGAGTTACTATTGGGATAGAAGCGCTTGCTTCTTCGCTTCTGAAAAAAATGAATAAAGGTTTGAGGGTAATTGATAATTATCAGACAATGAAACATTGTGAAGAACTTGGAATTCGCTACGATGCCTCGAATATAATATTAGGTTATCCATTGGAATCTCGGAAGGATATTGAAAGAAGCATCAATAACATTGAATATTGCCTTTCCTACCATCCACCGTCATGTACGCTCTTTGAATTGCAAGAACAATCTTTAGTTCATCAACAACAACGAAAATATCATATTCACTCTATCAACGAGGCAGGTGTACTTGGGAACCTCGTTCCATCTAAATATTCTAATCTTTCACTCTGGCATAAGAAATTTAAAGGAAGAAATGGGGTAGAAAAGGAACACCCGCTTGAGAAGCACATTAAAAGATGGAGCTCCGTTTATGAAGAATCTCTTTCCGAAGGCATGCCTCTACTTTTTTATTTGGATCACGATAAGACTATAGAAATTAATGATTTTAGATCTTCTTATAGTTGTCATCGTCTAGACGGGTGGTCACGTGAGCTATATCTCTTCTGCGACTCTATCCGAAGCTTCAAGGAGATGCGCGAAAGATTTAGGGACATTCCTGAAAAAGAGCTCCGCAGGGTGCTGCGCCAGCTCTTTAGGCTCAAGGTTATTTACACGGAAGATGATGACTGGCTTGCGCTCGCAATCCACGCCTCATCGCAGAACAGAAGATTCATGCCATTTTTATGAACCAAAATGAGAAAGAAAAACAAAGGGACGTTTCTCGACACACAACCCCATGATTTTTATATCTGAAATAATATAAAAATCTGAATTTTGGAACTTCAACTCAATACCGTTCCACCAAGATACAAAAGTGCCTGAATGAGTCGCGAGCGGGTTTCACTTCTTGCCTCTTTGCAGATACTCCATCTTTCCTTTCAAAAACAGATAGTCACGCTGGTCCACATCGCGAACGCCACCCTTGAGATCGAGCATAGCAGGCAGGTCTGCAAAGGGTATAAGCACGTCATTAATTTTTTGTTTTTCTATATGAGTTTTCATACGGGCAAAATCCATATCGCCAACGTTTCTAATCAGATCGAGCACGATATTCTCGCCCGCCATCCTGACAACCACATTCTGGCGTATATCATTAGCCTGCAGCTCTGCACAGGCCTCTGGAAGCAGGTCATTAAGAGCCTTTTTCAAGGCTGAAATGTTATCTTCTGAATCATCTACAAGGATGTCGATATCGCGAGTAGCGCGCTCATAGCCGTGCAGGAAAATAGCCCATCCTCCGATCAGGACATAACTTACTCCGCTTTCATTGAGCCTTTGGCAGACATCGAGAAGTTGCTCTAGACGAATCATGCGCTCTTTCTCCTGATAGAATGACGTATCATATGCTCAAGATCTGAATTTCTGGCTTCTTCCCATGATTTGAAGCGATAGATGCCTTTAGGATAATGACTTGCCTCAAAAGGTTTGGCTGCAGAAGATGTTTTTTCTTTTTGTTGGGAGCGCGAAGCACTGACGCTATTTTTGATGATATCTTCAAGATCCTTCTTTCTTGCATCCTCAAATGTCTTATATTTTGCCAGCCCCATGTGTATGCACCTCAATTCAAAGATAGTGTCTCATTTTAGGCTTATTTCTGTCAACCGACTCGATTTTGCAAGTTCGGTATTACAAAATCATCTTGCGAGACATCGCCCTATAAAGAACCTATAAAACTCCTGAGATTTACATGCTCCACGCCTTTGAAACTCGTGTCGCTAATAAGTGAATCCGTTGAAATGACGATTTTTCTATAATTATCTGGTATGGCGAGTAGGTTTCCAAACTCTCTCTCACGGTTTTCATCAGTTATCACGTAGGCAACCTGAATGTATGTGCGTTCGCCGCCCTTTTCGCACACAAAATCGATTTCTTTGCTTCCTAACTGGCCGACCATCACATCATAACCAGCAATGGCCAAGTGGTTATATATGATGTTTTCAAGCACCTTGTTAATATCTGTCTGTTTATAACGGATTATCGAGTGGCGAAGCCCCAGGTCCTCAAAATAATATTTGTCATTTATCTCAAAGATCTTTTTGCCTCGAATGTCGGTCCTTTGCACCTTGTGAATAAAGAAAGTGGAGCACAGATGAGATAGGTAATCCAGAACAACATTCGGAGAAATATTAATACGCTGAGACTTTAGAAAATCGCTGATTTTCTTTGCCGACACAATGCTGCCGACATTGTCTGCAAGGTAATCCACGAGCTGTTCAAGAAAGGAAACATTCCTGATATTAAAACGGGCGATGATGTCTTTGAAGAGAATCGTGTTATTAACGTTTCGCAAGTAATCATAGACAACTTCGTCTGTGAGCTCTAGGTGCTTAAGATATGGCAAACCGCCGTATTTAATGTATTTCAGAAAAGACTCTTCAGTTTCTTTGAGTTTGTGAAAGGTGAGGAATTCAAGATAGGAAAGACTGTGAACTTTTATTTCCACATAACGGCCGCTCAGATAGGTTGCCAGTTCACCTGAGAGAAGAGTCGCGTTGCTGCCGGTGCAATAGATGTCGTATTTGCCGGTCGCTTTGAGGCTTCTTAGCGCCTTTTCAAAATTCTGTATGTCCTGAATTTCATCTATAAAGAGGTAGGTTTTTGCTTTTTTCTTGGTATGGTTAATAAGTTTAAAGTTATGTTTATGGGAGAAATTGCTGTAGCTGAGAAATGTTCAGAGGCTACTCAATTGTATGAAGCTAGTAGATTTGGAGAAGTTAAAAGTGGGAAAGTTCAATATGGATTAGTTGAAGCTGGTTATTT
>JAHIYT010000149.1 GCA_018814945.1 Patescibacteria group bacterium | reverse complement strand
TTGTTGGATTTCCAAAAGATTTTCACAAAAATATTACCGATTTTCTTGCGGCAAGAAAAATTGGTCACAAATTTATTGATGACAAAAAATCCAAATTTTATAAGCTATTTCCAGCTAAGCAAGATGTAATAACTTTAATTGGATTGCTGGAAAAGTTGTTGCGGAAGAGCTAATAGTTGATCTATACTTACTTAAACAAAATAAAAAATATTATATTTTATGAGCAAAAGAGGGTTTACACTCATCGAACTCATTATAGTCATTGCTGTTATATCTATTCTTGCAGGGGCTATTTTTGTTGCGGTGGACCCAGCTCGTCGTTTACACGAAACACGTAATGCGCGCAGATGGAGTGATGTTACGACGATTCTTGATGCTATTAAAAAATATCAGGCTGACAATGAGGGTGAACATTATTTTGAAATTTATGATGCCGAGGAAGATGCTTATCATATTCTTAATGAAGACAGTCTTTTTTGTGATTCTGGTTGTCTTGCAATTGAAGAAGAAATTGATGGAAGTGATGATTGTGTTGATTTAAATGATATTGGAACGAATTATTTGGCCATTGTTCCAGTAGATCCGAAAATTGGTGATGGTTATTACACGGGTTATTATATGATTATAGATTCTAACGGCGCCATTACTGTTGGTGCTTGTGAGCCGGAGGGGGAGGGATCTGGTGGAGATGGCACAGCTCCGGAAATAAAGGTTACGAGGTAAACTAATGGACTAATAAACTGATAAACTGATAAACGTATGGACTAATAGACCAATAAGCTGGTAGAATTTACTTGGTATTGTTAAATATTGATATGAAAAGAAAAGGATTTACCCTCATAGAGTTAATCATTGTTATTGCGGTAATAGCAATTCTTGCTAGTGCTATTTTCGTGGCAATAGATCCAGCTCGTCGTTTGCATGAAGCACGGAATTCTCGCAGAGCTAGTGATATTGTTACAATATTGGATGCCGTTAAAACTTATCAAGTTGATAATCAGGGTACTCATTATATTGAAGTTATAGGTCTAACTGCAGGTCGTCTTTATGTTGTTGGTACTGCTCTTGGGGATTGTGATATTTCTTGTGCAGGTTCGGTTGCAGAGGCTGTTTGTGTAGATCTTTCTGATATGGGCAGTAGTTATATGGCAGAAACTCCGGTTGATCCAAAAGACGGTACCCTTGAAGTTACCGGTTACGCTTTGCAAACAGAAAAAGGTAGCGATGCAATTACGGTTTATGTTTGCAATCCGGAGGGAGAGGGCATTGGAGGCCTTGGTACACCACCGGATATAGACATAACTCGTTAGTATACTTCTCCTTTTTTGAATATTGCTTTTACTGTGGTTCCAATTGTACCGCTTGTTAAGGCAACTGCAAAATCTGCCGTACCGCCACCGGTTCCGGTTGATACAGCTCTACCAGCTGCAACTGCTGGCTCTAAAAAGTCGCCAATTGCAACGGTGTTGTTTACTGTTACATTAAATATTCCACCAACGGCAACTTGTATTGTTTGTCCTACGGTTCCTCCTGTTACAGCAACTCCTACTACATTTTCATTTAGTGTAGATGTTGTTCTAATTACTTGCAAATTAGTTGTGCCGGGCCTAACTACGTCACCTGCGGTTATAGTTTCACCTGCGGTTAAATTAACAACGAATGGGTTCTGTCTTATATTTATAATACCATTAACATCAAGTGCTACAGTTGGTGCAACACCAATACCTACTCGGCTGTTTGCTGTGTCAATTGTAAATACATCTCCAAGATCTCCATTTTTTCTTACCAAAAATGCTTCTGTGTTATCTGTATCTATAAGAATATTGCCATCGGCACGTACTGCTTCGGCTCCATCACTTAAGCGTGCTTCATGTGTTCCATCTGTAGTATAAATAGCTTCATAATCTGTCCCCAAAACAATTGTTTTTCCATCACCGGTAAAACGTCCTGCATATTCAGTACCTGTTCCATATGTTGCAGGTAAATTTACATCAAAACCAACTAAGCCAGGATTATTGGTTAGTGTTACACCAGTAAAATCAACATTTACACCTTCTAATGTTGTTGCGACTAAAGGTGTGCTGGTGCTTGCAACAGTAATAAGGTCTCCGCTGCTGGCTGGGTTTGAAGAAGGCATAATGATTTTACCTTCATCATCAATTCGGGTAAGGATAGTACTACCACTATTTTGGATTTGTAGTAAATCATTTGTCTGGCCTGCTGCCCCCTGAATTATTGCCTGATTTACATCTGTTGCACCGTCGACGGTAAACTGGCCACTCAAAGTAAAGTTTCCAGAATCATCAAATACTGCAAAATTTACACCAGCGTTCTGAATCTGTAAATCACCAGTACCTTGTAAATCAACTATATAGTTATAGGTTGAAGATATATCCCAAGAAACATCTCCTGCATCTACTGTAATTGTGCGTTCACCAGTGTCGTTGTTATAGGCATCATCTAAAATACCACTAGCACCCGAAGGCCCTGGTGCGCCTACACCTTCCACACGTGTAATAGTTAGTGCGGAACCGCCAGCAAGTGTAGCGATTGTATCAGTCCCCGCAACTCTGGAT
>JAHIYT010000148.1 GCA_018814945.1 Patescibacteria group bacterium | reverse complement strand
TAAAACCTCAAAACCGTCTTTATTTGGCATTATTAGGTCTAAAAGCAACATTGCATAATTACTTTTTTTCATTTTATCCAAAGTTTGCTCACCATCTTCGGCTACATCGATATCAAAACCTTCTCCTTTTAAGTGATTGGATGTTAGTTTAGCCAAAAAAGGATTGTCTTCGGCAATGAGAATCTTATTATTTTTTGTCATTATATAGAAATATTTATTTTAATGAGAAATTTAGCTCCAAAATTATAACGAATCAAAGTGATTAGATAAAGATAAATCAAACTTTTTTAATTATTTTTAGTATATTTCTGAACTATATCGGCAAGTTCATCCAGTGTAATATCGGATTTAACAAAATAATCTTTAGCTCCAAGACTCAGGGCTTCTTTTTTATCTTCTTCCTGAGAAAGGTTGCTAAAAACTACAATTGGGACTTTGTTCTTTTGCTTTTTAAGCTCATGTAAAACCTCAAAACCATCCATTTCCGGCATGATTAGATCGAGAAGCACTAATTTATATCCATTTTTTTTAATAGCCACTATGGCCTCCTTTCCTGTAACAGCGCGCTCAACATGATATCCTTTATCTTCCAAGGTAAGACCCGCAACTTTCATAAGAAATGGATCATCCTCGACGACAAGTACTTTAATAGGTTCTGCATTCATATTATTTGGAATTAAAATATACTAACTCATGTGTTCAATTAAAGATTGCACACCCTCTTTTTTAAGTATTTTGTAAGGCAAGGTTATTGTAAATGTGGTTCCTTTTTCAAGTTTAGATTGGCATTTAATTTTGCCATTACACACTTCTGATACTCTTTTGATTATATATAATCCTAACCCCGAACCGGAAGTATCTATTTTCATGGCCTCTTTGGTGCGAAAAAACCTCGTAAATAATTTTTTCTGATCTGCATTGGTTATTCCAATACCCTGATCTGTAACGATTATATCAAAATTTGTTTTACGTGCCTTGGTGGAAACAATAACGACTTTTCCCTCACCAGAATACCTCATGGCATTAGAAAGTAAACTATTAATAATTTGACCGACGAGCTGAGGATCCAAAGAAGCTTTTAGTAATTTTTTCGGTTTAATCAACTTAATAGTTTGTTTTTTCTGCTTGGCAGTGAATCTTGCCTCTTTCACCAATACTTCAACAAATTTTGTAACATCGACTTCTTCTGGTTTACGACCAATAATTCCTGCCTCCAAACGGGATACATTAAGAAGGTCATTAACAAGACCGATCATACGTTCATTGGAAGCAAGTGCATCCTTAAGCAAATCCTTTTGATTAGCATTGAGGTCCCCCTTCATCATAGCGGCCTGAATCAACCATTTAACACCGGTCATAGGGGTACGTAGTTGATGAGAAGCAAGTGACACAAATTCAGTTTTAGCTTTATCTATCTCAATTTCCTTTGTAACATCGCGGAAGGTAGCAATAATACCCAAAAGCTTCCTCTGGAAAAGTATAGGAGAAAAAGTGGTACCAAGAGGCAAGGGCTTAGCACCATCCTTAAGATAATAAGTATTTATATATACCTGCTTCTTGCTCTTAATAACACCAGATATTGGGTGTGAACCTATATAAATTGGATTGCCATTTTTATCCTCAAAATTAGAAGATTCATCATTAGGAGCTTTGAAAATCGTTGCAAATCTTTTATTAAAGATTTTTTCCGCTTCCGGATTCATCATTACAACATTACCCTTAAGGTCAAAGGCAATAATTCCTTCACCTAAACTAGACAACAGAGATTCAGCCTTAGCCTTTTCTTCTTCAATTTTTTCTTTAGCCTTTTTAAGAATAACATTTGAAATTTTTAACTTGCCTTGAGAAGTTTTAATTTCTTCTGTTTTCTTTTTGTTCTGCTTAATTAGCTCCTGTAGGTTGTCAGACATTAAATCCACCGAAACAAGTAAGTCTGTAAATTCATCCTCCGCAGATGGTATTTCTATTGCTTTTGAAAAATCACCTAAAGAAATTCTATTTAAAATAGGAAGTATTGCATCAATTTTCTCCTTTGCGTATCGATTTAGTTCGGATAAATCCTTAATGATCATAATATAACCATCAACTTGACCTTTATCATCTTTTAAAATTGAACCGGAAATATTAATACGTGATTTCCTTTTATTTTTATGGATGCAAATTCCATTTGCACTAACTGTGTCTCTGTCCTGAAAAATATCACTCGGAGTTATTTTTTTGGATTTATTTTTATTTTCTATTCCTGGCAGTTGAATGCTATCAAACCAATATTTACCAATTATTTCTTCGCGACTATAACCGCTTAATTCAGTACTCGCATTATTGGTATTCAAAACATTTCCATTAGTATCCAAAATACAAATTGCATTGGGCATCGTTTGAAAAATCTTCTTTGTCTCATCTAAACTTTCAAGCAAACTATCGGCCATTTTATTAAAGGAATTTGAAAGTTGTCCTATTTCATCACCTCTCTTCAATTCTGATCTTATTTTCAAGTTACCTGAGGAAATTTTGTCTGCAATTTTGGTAAGTAATTTTATTGGTTTAATTGTTTCGTATGCTGAAAGGTAAGCAACTAAAACAATTAGAAGTAAGGAAATCGATAAAAATAGAATCAACCTACTTGTAAGGGTGTCAATAGGTTCAAAAGCTCTATCGTAATCCTGCTCAGTGAAAATGACCAAATTCAAAGAATCTAATATATCATAATATCCAACAACGGTTTTACCTCTGTAATCGGTATAAATATCGTATTGAGAAATGCCTTTCCTGGCATCAGTTAAGCCTATTGTATTAATTGGCTCTTGAAGCAGCTTATTAATATCTAATTTTTTTTCAAATGACGATAGAGTATAACCTGCACCCGCAACAATGTGGTTTGTATTATTTACAAGGTATGTTTCTGTAAGCTCAGGGACAGATGAAATATCCACAAGAATTTCATCAAGGGCTTTCATATTAAAATATGCAACAATAATTCCAATTAATTGATTTTCCTCATTATGAACAGGTGAATAAAAAGTCAAAATATGTTCATTATAATAATCAGAAAAAGTTATTTCTGACAATAGTATATCGTCGTTTTTGACATCCAAATAATCATCTTTCAAAACATCGCTATTACCTTCATTTGATATATTGGTCGAAACAGTTATTTCACCACTATTCGGATTAATAATAAAAAC
>JAHIYT010000147.1 GCA_018814945.1 Patescibacteria group bacterium | reverse complement strand
GAGGTACAGCTGTAATTACAGGCAATTACACTTTGCAGGAGGCATTACAGCTTGCTAATGACTTAAATACAGGTGCAATCGACGCTCCAATCATTTTAAGCGGTCAATACACCATCAGCGCAACACTCGGTGACAATGCCTTAAGAGTATCACTACTTGCGGGTATCATCGGCCTAATTGCTTTAGCACTATTCATGATCTTTTATTACAGAGCACTCGGCATATTCGCTGTAATTGCCCTTATAATTTATGCCGTGATTATCGTATTCGTTCTCAAAACTACTCCAATAGTTATGACTTTGGCCGGTATTGCAGGTATTATTCTTTCTATTGGTATGGCTGTGGATGCAAACATTTTAATTTTTGAAAGAACTAAAGAAGAATTGAATGAAGGCAAAAGCTTTATCGGAGCAGTACAAACAGGTTTTGAAAGAGCTTGGACTTCAATCAGAGACTCAAACATTTCCTCATTAATCACATGTGTGATCTTATGGTTCTTTGGTAACTCAATCATCAGAGGTTTCGCATTAATGCTTGGACTTGGTATTCTTGTTTCAATGTTTACCGCAATTACAGTTACCAGATCTTTCATCCAGACATTAACTGGAAGTAGAATATCAAAGAGTAACTTCTTAATGGGAACTAAAAAGATTAAGAGTCTTAATCGATAATGAAAATTTCCGATAAGCACATCAAAGCAATTGAGGAGCTGATTCCTCCGAAGGAACAGCAAAAGTTCGTAGACAATGCTATAGAAAAGGGTTTAGAAGTACACAAGGCTGCTAATGCAGAGGAGGTAGAAGTATTTGTCGATGGCGGTTCTCGTGGTAACCCAGGAATCGCCGGTGGTGGTTTTGGTATTTATCGTGGAGGTAAATTGGCTCACAAAGGTTCAGAATATTTTGGAACCAAAACCAACAACCAGGCAGAATATCTGGCACTTCGATTGGCACTTAGAGAAACCTACGCCAAATTTCCAGATCTAAGAGTTAAATGTTATATGGATAGCCAACTAGTGGTTGAACAGATGAACGGGAACTATAAGGTTAAGAGTCCGGACTTAAGACCAATTTTTGAAGAATTACAGCAAATAACACAGCAGCTCAAAGGGTTCAGCATTGAACATGTGCGCCGTGAACAAAACAAACTAGCCGACGACCTAGCTAATCAGGCGATGGATCGTAAAAGCTAATAAGCAAAAAGGCCTATAAGCTTATTTACGAATCAAGCTCAAATTCACAAGCATACACCCCACTATCTTGGAGTGTGGCTCTTAATTGTTGACGAGGAGAGTCTGGATTTTTCAATAACTCAATCACTGCTCTCATAACATGTGTTTTCCCAGGTGCAAAAGCTTTACCCCCCTTCTTTAAAGTTTCTGGCATTAAACTAGGGTCAGTTCCTTTTGACACACTGTTTAAATCAATTCCATTATTAGAAAGACACTTAACACTTTCGGCTTTACCATCATCAATACCAAAATCAGCTATACCCAATTCCGCCTCACCTTCTAGCATGCCGGGGGCCACAACACCAATTGTAGGATGATTCCATGTGTCTTTTAAGAATACATCTGAACCATTGTCTGGATTCTTTACCTGAAGTGAAACACTCTGTAAACCATAACCTTTTTCATTCCAAGCATTAAGTGCTGGGGTAACATCAGCTTCCCCTGACTGCTGAGAAAGGCGGAACAGACGTATTGCAAGCCATGTTCTTATGTTGCCCAAATTATTCTCTAATTCTGCTCTAGCATTAGGGTGTAAACTCTCAAGTTCAAGAGCTTTTCCCAAAATAATATCAGACTGAGACAAAAAATGCTCATTTCCTAAATGTGACATAATTGGAGGGATTAAAAAACTAAGGCTTCATTTTAAATGATTTCATTAATTTTGTCAAATAGGCACAAAAAACCCCACAACTAGATGCGAGGTTTATCTGAGATCTGAGATCTGAGATCTGAGATCTGAGATCCAGAATAATTAAGAGTGCTTTTCAATAACCTCAAGAAGTTGGTCTTTTTGATGTACTCCAACCATATCCTCTACCAATTCCCCATTTTTAAATACTTTGAGTGCTGGAATGCTCATAATTCCATATTGGCCAGCGAGTTCGTTGTTATCATCAACATTAACTTTAGCAATTACTGCTCTATCACCAGCTTCACTGGCAAGTTCTTCTAAAATCGGACCTTGCATTTGGCATGGGCCACACCAAGGAGCCCAGAAATCAACTAGAACCGGTTTATCTTTTACATCGAGAACATCTGTTTTGAATGTATCTCCACCTGTTTCTATTACAGCCATGATATTTTTTATTATTTTATAAAGTAATTACATACTATCAGACGAAAATTAAATTTCAAGAAATGAATGTGGCATCAATTACAAATTATTAAATAACAAAAAACCCGCGCCCCCGGAGGGGCACGGGCCTTGATTGTTAGCTAAGTGAATTAGCGAACTGCATCTTTAAGAGATTTACCAGCTTTAAACGCAGGAACGTTCATAGCAGGGATTTTAATCTTTTGAGATGGGTTGCGTGGATTAACACCTGTGCGAGCTGCACGATGGCTAACACGGAAGGTACCGAAACCAGTAATGGTAACGTTTTTACCTTTCTTAAGCTCTTTAGTAACAGCTGCAAGAACAGCCTCTAGAGCTTCACCAGCTACTTTTTTGCTTACTCCAACAGAAGCAGCAACAGCAGCAACTAAATCTTGTTTAGTCATAATAAATAAATTAAAAAATAATAAATT
>JAHIYT010000018.1 GCA_018814945.1 Patescibacteria group bacterium | reverse complement strand
CAGTAGTAGGCTCCAGCTCAAATGATGAAGGCGGAACAGATCGCGGTACTATATATGTCTATAAACAAGATCAAGGAGGAGCTGATAATTGGGGTGAAACACATAAATTTTATGGTTCAGCTGATAGTGTATATTTAGGAATGAATGATATTTCAGGTAGCTATATAGTTGCTGGTGAAAGTAGTGGAGGAAAAGTTCATGTATATGTAGATGCAGGAGGAGGTAGCTGGTCACTGGATACCACTATAACCACCAGTGATACTTATCAAGATCATTATCCAGATTCTGTAGCCATTGATGGCACTACAATAATAGTTGGTGACGAAGGAAATACTGAATCTGCCGACCCGGACGGTGGTGCCGCATTTGTATATGAAAAAGATTTTGGAGGAGTTGATAACTGGGGTGAGGTATATAAATTATTGGGTACATCGATGAGTATCAATTCGGATCTCGGTGCATCTGTCGCTGTTTCTGGTGATCATGCCTTTGCCGGAGCAACCGGAGCAACTACAAACGGTCTTTATTATTATGACCTCAATGACATAACACTTGAATTCACTGATGCCAATTTTAGAGCTTGTGTACTTAGTAATATACAAACTTGGGTTAACCCGGGTGCTACTTATATTAGTTTTTCAGACGCAGCCGCCTTGATCGGAGAAATAAATTGTTCCAGTCAGGGAATCACCAGTATTGCTGGCATAGAATATTTAACTAGTATCGAATTCCTTAGGGTGGATAGCAATAACGTAACTGACATTAGTCCATTGAGCAGTTTAACTACTAACCTAAGATCAATTAATTTCGGAAATAACACTAGCCTCTCAGATCTTAGTCCAATAAGTGGTTTAACCAACTTAGACTATGTTTATTGTAACAGCTGTAATATTAGTGACATTAGTGCATTGAGCGGATTAACTGGCTTGCAAGCCTTTCAGGCAGGAGCTAATAATATCAGTAATTTAGCTCCTTTAAGCGGATTAACCAGCTTAATTGATATTTATTTAGTTAGTAATAGCATTACCGATATTAGTGCATTAAGTGGATTAACTGCCCTTACATCTCTTAGCTTAGGTGCTAACACCATAAGTGACTTTAGTGTACTAAGCGGAATGACAGATATGATATCCTTAAACTTAACCAGCACCACCATAAACGATATTAGTGTAGTAAGTGGAATGACAGATATGGTGTATTTATACTTAAACAATAACAGCATAAGTGATATTAGTGCATTAAGTGGAATGACCAATTTACAACGCGCATGGCTACACGACAACAACATTACTAATATTACCCCATTAAATGGATTAACTAATCTTACAGACACCCTTTTAGATGGCAACAGTATCACCGACATAAGCTCACTGAACGATGGTACGAATGGGGGTGGTTCTGGTTGTAGTCCAGGTGGTGGAGCATGCGCTTGTACAAACTGTTTTGCAGATGGAAATATTATTGATATTAGTGACAATACTGGGTTAAATGGAATTAATGCCTCAGCTCAACTTATTCAGGTAGCTGTATTAGAAGATTCCGCAGGTACCACAGTTACAAATAATATCACCTCAAATATCCACGACCAATTTACCGACAGTAATTTTCAACAATGTGTAGACATTGCAGTAAGTGGTGATGACAATATTATTGACGGAAGTTTAGTAGCTGCACTGACTACATTGGATTGTAGTAGTAGCTTTATTAATAGTATTACAGGTGCAGACAGTCTATTTTCAATGCAAACTCTAAATTTAAGTAATAATAATATTAGCGACCTAAGTCCAATTCAAATTTTAAACGACTTAACAACAACTAACCTTAGCAGCAACAATATCAGCGACTTAAGCCCTATCGGTTCGTCCAACGGAAACGTAGCCAATTTTAATAGTTCAAATAATATCAACTTAAGTAGCAACAACTTTAGTGGAGTAGAAAGCGCAGCTCTTACTGAAATTCATGACGAACTGGAAGCCAACGGAGCTACCATTACGCATAACATCGATTGGGAGAATTGTAGTGATGGACTGGATAACGATGATGATGGAGATATTGATGGTGCAGACGTATACTGTCAAACCCAAACAGACTTTTATGTAGATTACGACACAGGTGGTGGTACAACTTGTAGGTCAACTTCACCATGTTCAGATATTGATACAGTTTTTGGATCCCATGCACAATTTGAAACAACTGCCACAACCACAGCATTAGATTTAAACATTTATGTTCAAGGTACATACAATACTAGTGATGGCGCGAGCAAATTCTTAAGTCCGGTTACGGCAAATATCATCATTCAACCTTGGACAAGTACACCTGTAATAGACGGTTCAACTTTTAATATAAATAGTGAAAACACAACCCTAGAAGGATTTGAAATTAAGAATGTAAAAAGCGGTTTCGAATACGCCGGAATTATTGTAACCGGTGACAACTCTATTGTAAGAAATAACTACATTCACGATAACTCAATTGGTATAGCTGCCAGCCAAAGCAAAGGGGCAGGGGGGAATAATATAAGTATCTATAATAATGTTGTTACCGAAAACAACTACATATATGCAGGTGGTCGTTCCAATATATATTACTGCGGTGGAATCGCCACTACAGCAACCAATGGTACAAAGATATTTAACAACACACTATATAATAACTGTCCTTATTTTGGAGACGCAGGAGGACCAAATGCCTACATAGCCCATGGTGATATTGCAGCTTCCTCATCAGCTTATGCAGGCACCGCACCCCCTGCCAATACAACAATAAAGCAAAATATTGTATATAACGATTTAGTAGGAACAGGTTATACATATTATTTAGAAGACGGAATAACTGTTAATGGAAGTAGTGTAGTTGGCGGTCCCCTAACCGACCAAACTGCTGCCGATTGGGGTACAGGTAATAACTTTTCAGAAAAGGTTACTTTACCTTTCTTTATTGACCCAAGCGACCCTGCTTATAATATAAAAATAGATTGTCCTTTGATTCCTTTTAATAACACAAAAGAATCTTTCTTTGTTAAATTATTTTTTCCAAAAGTTTATGCAATTGGAATGGCAGTATGTGTAGAAGCAAAAACCGCATTTGCCCTATCGGATGCTGAAATTACAAATTACCAACTTGTCAGCTTAGATCCTGCTACACCTACTACTGACTTTGTCGGTAATAGAAGGCCAAGCGGAACCGGAGAGGCAGGTGCAATTGAAACTCAGGTAGCTACAACCACTGGTAGCAGAAGGCAGGAATCTCCTAGTTGTGGAACACAACAAGTAACCCTTAATCTTCCGAATAAACTCCCTGTAAGTGTTATTGGAGGAAGGCCTGTGGTTAATTTAAGCTGGTCTGGCACTCAGAATGTAAACGCTACAACAAAAGTAACTATTTTACTCAACTACTTAGATACCAATCCAAAAATAGGAGATATTAGAGAAAATGTAAAAAACCTAAAAGGTGTATTCGCATCTTATGTAAGGGACGAAATAATAAAAAGTGATGAATTAAGTGAAGAATACTACGAAGAATTAGATAATTTAAAACTTGGTGACTTAACTAATTGTAATTGCAGTAGTCTTCAAACCAACGCAATGCTAAGAATTATTGATAAAATCAGGAAAAATGCTTCTCTTAAAGGAGCAATAGACAACATCTTGGTTAAATTCACTAATGATCTTCTTTCTTTAGAGCAAACATTAAAAGAATCTGGAGGTAGCAGAACTTCATTCACAGATTACTACAGAAAATATTTTTCAAACATAGAAACCGGTGGAGCCGTAAAAATATACAGAAATGGGAGATTGCTTCACACAGAAGAAAACCCCAACACCACACGCTATACAGACAGAGTCATTCCTGAAAATAGATCCGAAGTAATACAACGTTATAACTACGAATTATGGAATGTTACAGATTGTGGAACCGAAATTGGTGAAAGTGGTACGGCATATATCAATCCTACAGTAAGAGAAGGAACGGAAATAAATGTAACACTGGATCTAAAAATTAAAGTAAAAGAAGCTTATGACGAAATAATTATGGAAAGACTTCATGAATTAATTGGATCAAATGGAGATAATACTCAAGCTTATGAAGGTTCTTGTGATGAAGCCAAAGCCGAATTTGAAAATAGAAGAACAAGTGCAAACGCACTCAATTATATTCTTGAATGTTACGGAGAAGATAACCAGCAACTAAGGCATAAAATTGAGAATAGGCAAACAGACATCATCTCACCTCTAATGGTACTTTTATCTCTCAATGGTGATCATTATATAAGCGCAAGTGGTATAAGCACAGAAGAGGTTATAGATAGATTCATGGAACCAATTATCGAAGATTTAATGGAAGAAATTGCAATTGAGGAAGATGTATTTAAAACCATTAACGAACTTGAACTAAGTGAAAGCCTGCTTGCAAAGAATAACATCAGTGAATTATCTTCAGAAGAGAAAAAACTTCTTCTTAAAATTAATGAAGAATACTTTGGATCAAGTCATGCGGCAGACATTGAAGTTAATGTATCTAACGGAGAAGGGAGTATTACGGTTAACGGTCATACAAATATTTTTGGTGAAACTGAATTAGAGCTAGGTTTACTTTCGGCAGGTACTATATATGATATTAGAATAGGACTTGAGAACACAAGATTTACCATACCACAGAGAGCAACACTTGAAATTAATAATGCAGAGCCGGTTAACGGTAGTTACCTCGCAGACATTGCACTTGAATTCGGTAGATTCAAACATGGCAATTTCGACGAAAGCGATGATGACACCATTGGTAGAGATGATCTATTTGCATGGATTAATTATCTTCAGAACTATCCCGAACTCTGGAATGAGGTAAATATCGACGGCATCCCAGGTATCAATTTACTCGATATACTTACTTTTCAACAAAACTGGGGTACTCAGACTTCTATGGAAATTGAAGAAAATCAAATCACATTGATGCGTCTGTTGGAGATGTTTGGACTCTCACTCTCCGGAGGATTTACGGGTGAAAGCGGTGTGGATGTACCTGCATGGATAGATTATATAGGTGAGAGTTGTGGTTAGACATTGAATCTATAAATCGCTCGACCAACTATCTGGTCATGACGGGCATACTTAAGAACTTGGGGATTTAGCTTGAATCCCAGCTTCTCAACTTTTTTTATAGTTTCCATTAAATCAAGCTCTCCCCCACCCTGCACTCTAAAAAATGGTAGAGCTGCAACTACAGGCCCCTTAAATCCAATCTTTTTTAGTGAGCCAAAGAAATCTAAATATAATCTATCTAATTCCTGTATTACAGATCGTAATCTATCGAAAGATTGTAGACTGGTTTGCGGTGGCCCCAAATACCCCTCAAAAACCACTGCATCAAACTTTCTATTAGATAAAGGCTTGGTAGCATCATGCACAAAAAGATCTGCCTTTTCCCCAAGCCATTCCACATTTCTTCTTGCCCCCTCCAAAGTTTCCTCATTTATATCGGAACCAAGCATTTTTTTCCTCATTAAAAGCCCTTCCATTATAAGTACGCCACCGCCACAAAATGGATCCCAAATTGTTGAAACATTACCTGCTAAATTAATTATTATTTGGGCAAGCTTTGGAGGTAGCATCCCAACTCTCATGTCTCTAAAAGGCTTATCATAATCGCGTTCGGAATATGCATCAATATTTTGGACTGCAATAGTCTCAGCGACCATAAAATCATCACCATGTCTTGCAATAATTATCTCAATCCCCTTCTTGCTAAGCCCCTTATATTGAGCAGTAGAAATATTCTTAAATTGCTGATTAGCGAACCTACTACCAATGTCTTCTTTGCGTAGTTTTTTCTTTAAATCCAAAAGAATAGATCTAAGATGCTTCTCGGATATTCCGTGCAAGCTTAAGCCATAATTAAGCTTTCCACCATCATAAAAAGATTCAAGTTGAACAAAAATTGTATTCAATAATTCCGATCTTTTACTTACACCTTTTACCTCCGCAATTTTAATAACTCCACCCAATCTATCCAAAGTTTTTTGGCCAATTTTTTCATCTGTCTCCAGGGTAAGGAAATCTCCATCACCAACATTAATTTTTGCCTCCGGAAAAATTGCGTTAATTTCCGCAACCGATAACTCTCTATCCTTGCCAAGAATGAATAAATATGTTGACATAATATTTTTTATACTATATACTTGACCCCAATTTAAACCTTATACCCCCTCCCGGCAACATTATTTCGGCAGGGTCCTTTTTATTAGGATCTTAACGATTTGTAGGATTTGTAGGATTATTTATGGATAAAAACTATTCAAATTATAGAGATTTAATTGTATGGAAAGAAGCTAAAAATCTAGTTTCGAATATTTATATGATCACCAAATTTTTTCCAAAAGAAGAGCTATATGGACTAACAAGCCAAATGAAGAGAGCTGCCATATCAATAGCTTCAAATATAGCGGAAGGCAATCAGAGAAGAACCGTTCCCGACAGACTCCGATTCTTTAATATTGCACAAGGCTCATTAATCGAACTAGACAGTCAAATAGAACTAGCTTTAAGTCTAAATTTCATATCGATGGAAAATTACAAAATATCTTTAGAACGAATGAATAAGACTGGTTTTTTATTAACCCAATTCATAAAATCCGAAATAAATCGTAAAAATCTTACAAATCCTACAAATCCTACAAATCCTACAAATCCTACAAATCCTACAAATCTTAATAAGAAAACATGAATAAGAAAGACCTCATCAATCTCATAATCTCAATAACCCTAATCCTATCCATAGGTTTAGTGATTGGTTTTTCTGTTGGATACTACAGAACATCGGCAAATTATTTCCCGGAAATTCAAATAGTCGATGAAATCAATCCCGGAATTGCAACAATCAAGTTGCTAGAGGTTAAAAATGGACAATTAATTGGAAGAATTAGCGGTCAAAATGCTCGAATTATCTACAGTTCAGATAGTATTTTGGAATTGCAGAAAGAAAGCGAATTCAGCATTCCCCTATCCCAAGTAAACCTACAGGATTTTTATGTTGCGGATACGATTCCGGAAAACACGCTTTATATCGCAAGTAGCCAGGGAAAATACTATTATTCAATTTTCGACAAACGCGCATTCAATATCTCAGAAAAAAATAGATTATATTTTTCAAGCTCTGGAGAAGCTGAAAAGATTGGGTACTTACCATCAAAGTAATTTTCAATTTTCAATTTTCAATCTTCAATGTTATAATTACTCAGTAAAAATATAAAAATAAAAATATGATCACACTTCATACAGAATCCTTACATAAATACGGTCTTAATCGCATTTTTGAATTTGCTCAAAAGGCTGGTTACGATGGTATTGAAATTGGCATAGATAAAAATAATTACGACACACAGAATGCAGAGTATATCAAATCTCTTTCAGACGAATATAAACTTCCTGTGGCCGCATTACACACACCAATTGATGGGTCTGAAAAAAGTGTGGAATTTGTTGTTGAGATGGCAGAATATTTAAAATGTCCTGTTGTAATTATTTCTCCACCAAAATTACTGGATTTCAAATTTACAAATTGGCTTAAGAAGGAAATACCAGACCTTAGAAAAAAGAAAAAGGTTCAAATAGCACTAGCTAACGCGAAAGGTGAAACGTTTTTAGGATTTTTGCCGGCAAGAGCATTGAGTAATGTTACTGATTTAAAGAAATTTGGAATGGTTGCACTCGATTGCTCATCAACTGTATCAAAAAAATGGGATTTAATTAGAATCTATGAGCATCTAAAAAAATTAGTAGTTCACGTTCATATTTCAAATGTCAGAAAACACAAAGACTACTCGTTACCGAATGAGGGGATATTGCCTTTAGAAAGCTTTCTAAAGAAGCTCAAATCAAACAATTACAAAGGTGCTATTAGTGTTCGTGTTAGACCAACTGAACTTGGTGCAGGCGAAGATGAAAAAGTAATTAAAAAATTAAGGAAGGTAAAAGCTTTCATAAACGAGTTTTTTAAATAAGAAATAGTCGTTAAAAAGTTTGACTTTTCCTTTAAAGATCTATAACCTAGTCAAGGTCTTTTAAGAATGAAAAAGTATGTTAAGTAAAGCTAATCAAAGAAAACGCCATAAACGTCATGGATTTCAAGCCCGCATGGCAACAAAAGGTGGATCAAAGGTAGTAAATAGACGTCGTAGCAAGGGGCGACAGCGTCTTAGTGCATAATTTTTATGCTAAACAAAAAGAACCGCATTTCAAATCGCCGATTGATTCAGAAGCTGTTTGACAAAGGAGGGCTTTATAAAAATGCATACTTCATTTTTAAGTTCCTGCCGTCCACGGAAGACACATCTCAATTTGCCATTGTTGTAAGCAAGAAGGTTGCACCAAAAGCCATTCACAGAAACAGACTTAAAAGGCAAATAAGCGAATCAATTCAGGAGAAACTAGATCAAATTAAAACAAATATTGTTGTACTAGTAATTGCAAAACAAGGATTAGCTGAAATAGAATATCAAGATATAAATAAAGGAATTGCAGACTTCATTAATAAGGCAAACCATGAATAAATTAATGCGCCCACTACTATTTGTACTGATATTCCTGATTATATTTCAGTTTTTTAATAAGAAAGAAGAACAGAATCTTATCGATGATGTAATTCTTGCAGCCAAATCAAAGATTTCAATTGGAAATGAGGTAGTCATTCAGGTTAAAAACAACAGTGAAACGGAAATTATTATCCCAAACAACTGTCCAAAAAACCCATTATCCGTAGAAAGGTATGTAAATGGGGAATGGATTCCAAAAGAAGCAGAAATT
Organism: Patescibacteria group bacterium; assembly: GCA_018814945.1. Classification (GTDB taxonomy): domain Bacteria; phylum Patescibacteriota; class Gracilibacteria; order UM-FILTER-43-11; family UM-FILTER-43-11; genus JAHIYT01. The sequence continues at coordinate 979 of JAHIYT010000018.1, read as the reverse complement.
GCTGCCGAAAACTGTGCAGGAAGCAAGGAAGTAGTAATAGCACCAGGAGAAAATTATACGGTTGGGTTTAATCAATGGAGTTGGGATCTGTTTAATGAAGAGGGTAAATATAGAATTACACTGAACACCTCAATTGATGAAAATGAAAAAGCATATACTCACGAATTTAATATAACAGCGCCTTCTTTTCTTAAGAAATTCTGGAATAATGTTTTCTATAAACCAATTTTAAACACACTTATATTTCTTATTTCAGTAATGCCGGGAAATAATTTAGGATGGGGAATCATTTTGCTTACTTTAATTATCAAAATAATCTTACTGGGCCCAAATCACAAAGCATTAAAAGCTCAAAGAGCTATGCAAAAGGTTCAACCTCAACTTGATGCTCTAAAAATTAAGTACAAAAATGACCCACAAAGACTTTCCTCAGAGACCATGGCAATTTGGAAGAAATATAAAGTAAGCCCCATGAGTAGCTGTTTGCCAATGCTTATTCAATTTCCAATATTAATTGCCATCTTCTATGTTGTTAAAAACGGATTTAATGTGATTAACCCTGACATGCTTTATTCAACATTAAAAGAGTTTGATATCCTCACAATCAACCCACACTTCTTGGGAATCATAGATCTGACAAAAATAAATATAATTGCTCTTCCAATTATAGTTGGAGGATTGCAGTTCATCCAAATGCGCCTAACTCTTGGAAAAGTAAAGACTAACAGTCTTACAAAAAAAGATGACGCTCCTAATCCAATGGCTGGAATGGGTAAGATGATGCAATATGTAATGCCTGTTATGATTGCAGTATTTACAGCCAGTTTGCCGGCAGCCGTAGGATTCTATTGGGGGACATCTACGCTATTTGGAATAGGCCAACAGGTTATTGTTAACAAATCCAAGGATTAATTTGCCGAAAATTTTTTTTCGATGTAAACTAAATTAAAATTGATAGTTTAAAATTGAAAATTAATTT
>JAHIYT010000146.1 GCA_018814945.1 Patescibacteria group bacterium | reverse complement strand
CAAATTATTCGTCCAACTGGTCTTATAGATCCGCCTGTGGAAGTTCGTCCAACCGAACATCAGATAGATGACTTACTTGAAGAGATTAGAAAAACTCTTGAGGCAGGGGAGAGGGTTTTGATTACAACTCTAACCAAAAAATCTGCAGAAAAATTGAATGAGTTTTTACTCGAAGCAGATTATAAGGCTAAATATCTCCACTCCGAAGTAGATACAATGGAAAGAATTGAGATCCTTCGTGATTTACGTCTTGGGAATATAGATATTGTTGTTGGTATTAATTTATTACGTGAAGGTTTGGATTTGCCAGAAGTGTCTCTTGTAGCTATTTTGGATGCGGACAAACAGGGCTTTTTACGCAGTCGAGATGCGTTAATTCAAACCATTGGTCGTACAGCTCGTAATGTAAATGGTCATGTGATTATGTACGGAGATGTCATGACAGATGCAATGAAACAGGCGATTAGTGAAACTGGAAGACGTCGTAAAATTCAAGTGGCCTATAATGAAAAGCATGAAATTACTCCTGAAACTATTGTTAAAGCTGTGAAAGATATTGCCCAAACTACTCACAAGCCTAAAAAGAGATATAACAAAGAACAAGTTCCAACTGAAGAACGTGATCGGCTTATCCACGAGCTTACAATGCAAATGGAAATGGCTTCTAATAACCTTGAATTTGAAAAGGCGGCTGACCTCCGTGATCAGATTGAGGATTTGCAGGGGAAATAATGTATGATGTCTAATTTATAATGTATAATTCAGGTTTGATTGGTTTGTTTTTTTGATGACCAATATATTTTTCCTAATATTTTTACGATTATATTTGCTTCATTTAGAATACTTGTAATTTCATTGGTAAAATCTTGATTTGTTCGCTTTAAAATACTTAACCAATATATTGTTTCATTTGCTTCTCTCAGGCTTATTCCTAGACAACTGACAAATTCTTTCTTTGAACGTCCATTATCAGCTTCATTTAAATTAGCTCCAACTGATCCAGAGGATCTAATTAGCTGATCACCAATAATTCCTACCGACTTTCGGTAAGGAATTGATTCCATTAAATGGATAATTCTAACTGTGAAATCTTCACATCTTTTATAAATATCAAATTTATTCATTTTAATACTAATTATCATTTAAATACAAAATTGAGGTTGAATCATATCAAGAATAATTAATCTTGGTCAACTAAAATTAATTAGACATCACACATTATAAATTAGACATTAATGGGATATTGAAAAAGCCCATCATTTCTTATAAAAGTTCGACAGGCTTTTCCTTATGTTTTTATTTTTGTTTAACGATTACCCTAAGCTAGCTGTTATCCAGTTCACGATTGCCGGCGCTAGCAAGCCGACAGCCAAACCGATTATAGCTCCAATGATTGCTTTGCGAGCTTTACCGGTCTTTTGTTCATCTCCAGCAGCAGTAGCATACAGAATTCCACCCCATATTAATATCACAATTGAGATTATTACAACAGCGCGTGAAAGAAGGGACATTGCTTTATCAACAAGTCCTTCTAAATCTTTTTCTTCTCCGGTAGTTAGCACTAGTTCTCCATCTGCACCGTTACAATCTTCATCAATTCCATTATCTGGTTTGTCGAAAGCACCTGGATAAACTTGGCTACCTAGTACTTGGGATACAACTGCAGGATTATAAACTCCTGAATCTTCCGTTACTGATGTTTCATCACATCTTGCAGGTTCTGCACCTTCTTTAAAGTTAAGCGCAAGACATTCTTCAGTTGTTGGGTCTAATTCTCCATTTTCTTGAGCAGTTTTAAATGTATTAAAGTGACTGCTCCATTGTACTGCTGAATAAGTTCCATCTTCGTCAAAAGTTGAACCTTCTACAATCTCACCCATTACTGTAGTAGGTATAACAATATAACCGTCTCCGTCATTATCACATTCTACTGCGGCAAAAGCAGCCGGAGCTGCAAAAATACCAATAAATAGAGCAATTAGTAGGTAACTAACGGTTTTTTTGAGAAATTTTGTCATCAGATTGTTTTTTATTGTTCAAAAAAAGTATACAAGTTTTTTGGCTCTATACAAGATGGTAATGGAAAAAACTCTGGACAATTTTTGATAATATTTTTTAATAAAATCCTATTATCCGATAATTCCTACTATAAATTTTGCAACAAATTGTGCAAGTAAGCCAACTATTAGCCCAAATCCACCCCAAAACATAATTCTCTTTGCCTTATTTATTTGCTCATCACTTCCTGCAGCCATTGCATAACGAATTCCACCATAAATTAGAGTCAAAACGGCTACACCTGCAACAAAAGTCATTAATCCACTCGCAAAATTTAATATAATTGCAGCTAGATTAGATTGAGGATTAATTAATGCACTTGGAGTTTCTACACAACCAATTGTGGGATCTGCCATTGTGCCATCTGCACACTGGATTAGTTCTTGAGCTTTTGCTACACCAATGTTTAGTAGGTATTTGATCATTATATAAGGAATCTAATAACTATGTTTGTAATAGAGTAGGCGAGTGCTCCAATAATAAGTCCGTAAATTGCATATCTCATAGCGCGACTAGCCTTTTCAATTTTTTCTACTTCACCTCTTCCGGTTAAATACAGGAATGCGGCATAAATTAACATCAAAATTGTGAATGATCCAATAATTCCAATTAGAATATTGGTTGCATTTCCAATTACATCAGGTACTTCGGCTAATGCTCCAGTGCTACCTTCCGCTGGTTTATGCAGAGTCCTAATTAATACTCCGGAAAGCAATACGATTGCTATTGCAATCAATGATCCGAATATCATTTCTTTTCCTTGGGCTATTCGATCCTCGTCTCCTGCTGATGCGATATAGAATAGCGCGCCAAGAACCACGAAGAAAATTGCTAGTGCAATCAAAACATTTGAACCATATGCCCAAATCAATGAGATAAGTTCTCCGAAGCTACTAACCTGCCCAAGTGCGGTTTGGGTTGAATCTTGCGCATATGCAAGTGTTGGACTAAGTAATACGCCGATGATTGGTAGGAGTTTTTTCATAATTATTTAGCTTCGTTAGGTTCATTAGCTTCATTAGCTTCATTAGCTTCATTAGCTTCATTAGGTTCATTAGCTTCTTCATCCTCTTCGTTTTCTTCCACCTCTTCTTCTGGTTCTTCTTTTTCTTTTTGTTTTTTGCGAAGATCAGCATCCTCGCCTTCAGATTTTGGTTTTTCTACCTCTTTCCCTTTTTCAATTACGATGGTTTCTTTTTCACTTTTTTCTGTTTCTTTTTCTACAACGTGTTCTACAACTGGTCCGGTTTCTGCTTTTGGAGATTCTGTAGCTACACTAACTGCGGTGTGAGTTTCGCCGACAACTGTAGGACGTTCTTCTCTGGCTTCTCCAGTTGTTGATCCAGTTGCTAATCCTGTAGCTCCTCCAGTTGCCACCGCGGAGACTCTTTCTTCTGATTTTGTTTGAATTTCGTTCATTAGTAGCATAGCTTCACCGTCACCTTGCTCAGCTCTTTTTTCAATTTCGCTTCTTACTGCTGATACGTTTTGACGTTCTTTTGGATCTATCAAATCTCCCGGACTTGCGAGCTTTCCAATTGCTACATCTTTACTATGTCGGGACTCTTTACTAACCCCAACTAGCGATAACATTCCTTGTATACTTGTAAGTGCTAATTGTTCCGGTAAGAAGTTTGAAGCACTTGGAATTGGAATGCCTGCCCCCGGAGCGCTTACTGTAATTGGCAATGCAGCTTGAGTAAACCTTCCGATCTTTGAACCTACAAAATCTGTAATTCCTTCCATAAACCCACCGGTTTTTCTTTCTTCACTTCTTTCAGTTTCAGTTCTTTCCATTTGAGTAGTACTTACCGCTCCTCTTTTTCCAATTTTTTCAACAACTGTTACCGCAGCCCCGCTCAATACTTTGTGTCTTGTAAGAACAAATGCAAAGAATATTGGCAGATATAGCATTAACAAGAAAACTAAATATTCCATCATCTCCGATGTGGTACTGAGTGTGTTAGGAGTTTCGCTACCCGGCAGGTAAAAATAAATATTGCTAGCTCCGACAAAGCTACCGGCTGTATATGTACTAGTAATTGGAATTCCAACGGATTGCCAAATATTAACTACAATCGTAATGCCGAGTGCAGCGAGTGGGCCGATTAATAGCCATCTTCCATAAATACTCAACCAATTCCAGAACCAACCTCTGGTTAACTTGAATATTGCGAGTAGAAATAGAATTGGTGAAAGAATAAGAAGTGCCCAAAGAATTACTATTCTTAAAACAAATATTAGTGCGAGAAGTAAATATGCTAAACCAGTTGCAGTTATAAGTAAGAATCCAAAGATGGTTTGCTCGCTGTTTGGCGAGAAGCTATCTGCCTGAGAAATTGTGAACTGCTGATTAGCATTTAAGCTAATGGTGTTTTCTTCTGATTCTGGGACAGTAAGCTCCAGACTGTATTCTTCCCCTAGGGTGGTATTTTCCATTTCCGCTTCAATGATCTTTTCGCCAGTAACTAAGTTTCCAATAACTATTTCAGTTTCAGCTGGATCGGTCGTTGTAATTCCTACATTTAATTCGTTACTTACTTCAACGTTCTCAATTGTGCTTTGATAACCAACAGCTTCTTCGTAACTCGGAACTTCGACTATATCCGTAATTGCTAT
>JAHIYT010000145.1 GCA_018814945.1 Patescibacteria group bacterium | reverse complement strand
TCAAAGAAAAGATTTAGATGATAATTAGTGAGGCGACGGGCGGATTCGAACCGACGAATAAAGGTTTTGCAGACCTTCGCCTTGAACCACTTGGCTACAGCGCCGAGAAAGAAAATCCACTTTATGTGGATTCACTGGAGCGGGAGACGGGACTCGAACCCGCGACATTCACGTTGGCAACGTGATGCTCTACCAACTGAGCTACTCCCGCAAACAATAATAAAAGAACTTTATTTTGCGGCTCAAATATAATAGGATTAGACATTTGTTGCAACAGAATTACTGCTACAACAAAGAAGAGCCGCACAAGGCGGCTCTATAGTATAAAGAATTTTATCGGGGTCTACTTAGTTAGTAACATCTTCTTTACTTCAACTTTGCTGCCTGATTGTAGTTTATAGAAATAGGCTCCGCTCGGTAAATTACTAGCATCAAAAGTTACTTCGTGAACGCCTACTTCTACCTGCCCGTTTACAAGAAGCGCTACTTCTTCACCAACAAGGTTGTAAACAGCAAGACTTACAAATCCAGCTTCAGGAATTCTGAATTCGATCTGTGTTGAAGGGTTGAACGGATTTGGGAAATTCTGTCCTAATGCAAAGTGTGAAGGACCTTTTACATCCAACTCGATTACATCAGAATACTCATACGTACCCTGAAAATCGATTTGTTTCAGTCTGTAAAAATAAATACCCGTTTCAACAGTTTTGTCAACGTATGAATATTCTTGTGGTTCTGTTGTAGTACCATAGCCATTAACATAACCTACAGTAATATATTCGCTGTTTTCAGATTTTCTTTCGATTTCAAACATCTGGTTGTTTATTTCAGAAGCAGTTGACCAGTTTAAAACTACTTGTCCATCTGTGTTTACGTTTGCTGTAAAAGAAGTTAATTCTACAGGTATCCAAAGTAGATCTTCCAGTACATAATCATCCATATAGTATTTTGCGGGTTCGATGGTACTAGGGTCATCATGACCATAAAAGTTACTTCCACCTAATTGATTAATTTGCGGAGTTCCAAAAGTACCTAAACTCCATTGCCAGCTGTGAATTAATGTCGAGTTCAAATAAAATTCAGCCCAATCAATATCATGATTAACAATTACCTCAACGTCCATCCAGCTATCATGCGTAAATGTGAATGGTTGAGCAAGTGCTCCACCACCATCAATATTACCTGTACCTCCCGCATAGAAGTATACCTGCATACCCCAATACACTGTTGATGGACCGAGAAATTCTTGCAAGGTATTAAAATAACCGTCAAAACCAGTTGGGATGTACATCTTAAACCTAATACTATACTTACCGGTTGTATAGTTTGCTATTGGATGTACCAGGTCGTTATTGGTAACAATAAGAACCGAATTTACCCCGCTAGCTGCAAAATCTGTTGATACGTAAGGATCAGTTACAGGATCCCCGGGAACGCCATTCCAAGTAGTCCAATCGAGGGAGTTCTGAAGTGTAAGCTGTACCCCGGCAGTATAAGCTTCAAAATCCTCCTGGAAGATAATTGGCTGCCCAAAAGCCATAATCGAAAAAAGCAGGGCAATAAAAACACCTGAAAAAGTAGAGTACAAATGTTTCATAAAACCTCCGTGGTTTTAGTTTATGATAGGGTTGATTATTTAGATCAAAATATAAAAAGCATACTTTTTTGCAGTAAGTTAAATCTATAAATGGTTAATTTAATTTCAAACTACCCTCAAAGTTTTTCTCAATTCCACTTTTTTATAAAAAAAGATGAATTGAGTTGAAAAGCGCTTAAATAATAAGAAATTATTTATTAGAAGACAATAGGTAGAAAATTAATTTTGAAGATAAAAAAAAGAGCCGCACTAGGCGGCTCTTAAACAGTAAGATGTTTAATTAGATCATTATTTCATCAATAACATCTTTTTAGTTACAAAACTATTACCGGATTGTAGTTTGTAGAAGTATGCACCACTGGATAGTGAAGAGGCATCAAAGGTAACTTCGTAGAAACCTGCTTCTGAGAAACCATCAAATAGTACTGCTACTTCTTCTCCAATTAAATTATATACAGCTAAGCGAACATTACTTGATTCCGGTACGCTGAATTTAATATTGGTTGAAGGGTTAAAAGGGTTAGGATAGTTTTGTTCAAGATCAAATGTTAAAGGACCATTTACATCTACTTCAATTTCATCAAAGTACTCATAGTAGCCAAGGAAATCGAGTTGTTTTAGTCTGTAGAAATAAATGCCTGTGCTTACAGTTGCATCAGTATAAGTATAGTTCTGAGGTTCGGTTGTAGTGCCGTGTCCTTCAACATAACCTATTGTTGCAAATTGACCTTCTTCTGTTCTTCTTTCAATTTCAAACATCTGGTTATTGGTTTCAGAAGCTGTTGACCAGTTAAGTTCAACCTGACCACTGTGATTAACATTTGCTGTGAAAGAAGTTAGCTCAACAGGTACAAATGGAAATTGACCGAACATATAGTCATCTATGTACATCTCGTCATTAAAGGTTGCACCAAAGAAGTCGTTTGCATCGAGCTGAAGGTTAATTGAACCTCCCCGGGTCCACTGCCAACTGGCTACCATGCTACCATTAAACCAAAATTCTGCCAGATCGGTATCAAGATCAATAACTAATCTAACCAATTGCCAGGTATCTTCAGTCCAGGTAAAGGTTTCCGAAGTAGCAATCTCAAGCCTGCCGCCGCCGCCAACATCAAAGTAACATTCCATAGCCCATTGGAATGGATTTGGTGTGAAACCAGAAAGCGTGTTAAAGTAACCGGAATGACCAGCAGGGATATAAACCATAAAACCAATATCCCATTTTCCGGAAGTTTGAGAACCGAGTGGTTTAACCTCATCATTATTTTGAACAATAACTGCTGAATTTGTACCGCTATATGCATAATTGTCTGAAATGTATGCATCTTCTACTGGGTCACAGGGAAGAATACTCCAGGTAGTCCATTCGGTTGGATTTTGGCAAGCCAATTGTCC
>JAHIYT010000144.1 GCA_018814945.1 Patescibacteria group bacterium | reverse complement strand
CTGCAGGAAATTTATACGCAATTGCATAACGAGGGGATTTAGCTGTAGATCCGAGTAGATTCTGATGTCTAAGCTGGTTAACTTTTACAACCAATCCGTCTATGAGATAGGGGAGTGAGTCCTTTTCTTTTTCCCATTTTTTCATTTCTTCAATAACTGAGTCTGGGTCTTTATGATGAACAAAATTTGTGTTCACTGGAAGCCCCAATTTCTTGAGCAATTCTAATGTTTCCTTTTGCGTTGTCGGTTTTGGGATTGAAGACTTTTCAGGTAGTGTCAGACTGTAGAAAAACATGTCCAGCTTTCTACTAGCAGCAATTTTTGGGTCTAATTGGCGAACGGTACCAGCTGCAGCATTGCGAGGATTCGCAAAAATATCGCCTTCAGACTGATTTATATATTTAAAGCTTTCCTTGCTCATAAATACTTCGCCTCCAATCTCCAGAATTGGATAATCTGCGAGCCTTAATTCTCTGATTTCGTTTAGCTCAAGCGGAACGGACTGTATTGTTTTTACCGCATGGGTTACATCTTCTCCATATTCTCCATCACCACGAGTTACAGCTTTGTAGAGTTTACCTTTTTCGTAAATTAGTGAGAGATTTAATCCATCTATTTTTAATTCGGTTATATAATCCAGCTTTTCACCCGGAACTAACTTCATAATACGCTCCTCCCAATCTTTTAGCTCCTGCTCGGAGAAGCAGTCTGAAAGCGACTGTTTTGGGGTTATATGTTTAATTTTGGCAAATTTACCGCTTAATGCACTACCAACACGTTGAGTGGGGGAATCGGGTGTAATAAATTCAGGATTGGCTTGCTCTAACTCCTCTAGTTCTTTCTTAATTTTATCTCTGGCACCCTCAGAAACATCAGATTTGTTTAAAACGAAGTAGTCATAATTCCACTTTTTAAGCCATTTTTTGAGTTTTTCTATGCGTTGCTGTATTTCTTGTTTGTCCATGTATTTGATTATACTGAAGAATCTGAAAATTTGAAAATCTGAAAATCTATAAAACCCAGTTTTCATGTTTTCAAATTTCCCTAATTGTTATATGGCGAAAGCATTGTTTTTTAGCCAAAAATTTGGTATAATATATAGATTAATTTATATCTATGAATATTGATTCCAACATCACAGAATTTTTTAAACCAAACCGCCAAGTTTGGCAGGATGCTGGTTTAGATGCAGGAGTTGATATAGATCCGTATGTTGAATCTGAAGCTGAGGACGCTGAATCTGATGCTTATGAACAACCTGAAGGTGAAGGTATTTCCTGGAGTCAATTGGGTGAAGATATAGCAAAAGGCTTAAGGGCTGCGGATTTCGCTGAACGGGCTAAGGATGTATGTGATTTGGCTGTTAATGAGGGTAAAAATGTAGTTGAACAGCATATCTGCAAATTAAAGGAAGCTGATCAGCTATCTAAAGTTGTGGAATTGGGCGATCTTATGAATGAATTAGGAGAAAATATATTTCCGGAATTAAAAGGTATTGATGACCCCCTTGAAAAATACAAAAAATTACAAGATTTCTGCGATGTAGATAGGCTTATGCAATCTTTCAGTAAGGCAGTTAGCTATGAAGTTAGACCTTATAAGAATAGTAAGGAAAGGGATGCCATAATTTTTACTTATAAAGATGGCAAAAAAGAAACTGTTGATTTGGAGTTAAATACTCAGCAGATTAAAGAAGTCTTTGGTCCTATTTTTAAAAGTTTTTTACTAGCTGCACATAATGTTGAACGTAAAGCACGTGCATCTGAGGGGGAGAAGCATGTTGCTCAAGAGTCTTTAACTCCATATCAAAACTATAGATATAGAATGGAGAAATTAAAAGATCGTTGCACTTATCTTACTTCGCCAGGTGCTGCGTATGCTGAATTGATGATTAATACGGATTTGCCTGAAGATTTGGCATTAAAATTGGAAAGTCCTCTATCGAAAATAGCAGAACTTTGGTCAAATACAGAATTTGTAGATGTTAAAAACGGAGACCCTGGCCAGTTTACCCTTCAGTTTGGTGATAAAGAGTTGAGGGATAATTTATTTGAAGAAGTTACTGATATTATTGAAGAATATTATGGGATAGACTATGAGGATCTGGATTTGGATATAAAAGATAACTTATTGGTATTGGGTATAACTTTTGGTTATCCAGTTGGTTTTTAATATTAATTTATAATGGCAATCGACTTAAAACAAACAATGCAGGCAGTTATAGAGGCAGGATCTCCGGATTTACACTTGCAGGTTGGGCAACCACCTGTGATTAGGCTAAGAAATGGTGATCTTTCCGCTCTGGCAAATACAGAGCCAGTTACAAAAGAAGATGTAGATGCAGTAATCAACGAAATTACCAACGAAGATCAAAAAAAGACATTTGATGATAATCATCAGGTGGACTTTTCTTATCAAATAGAGGGTCTTAGTAGGTTTCGTGTGAATGTTTTTGAGGAAAGAAACGGCCCCTCTATTGCATTTAGGATAATTTCTGAAGTTATTCCTACAATCGAAGAACTCGAATTACCTGAAATAGTTAAGACATTGGCTATGCAACCCCATGGTTTGGTGCTTATTACAGGCCAAACTGGTATGGGTAAATCTACAACTCTTGCTTCTGTTGTCGATTATATTAATGCGAATAGAAAATCTCATATTATTACGATTGAAGATCCAATTGAGTTTGTTTATAAAAATAAACAAAGTCTTGTAACCCAAAGAGAGGTCAATGTTCACACTCATAGTTTTGCGGATGCAATTAGAGGTGCTCTAAGACAAGATCCGGACGTGGTTATGGTTGGCGAAATGAGAGACTTGGAAACAATTGCTGCGGCAATCACTTTGGCCGAGACTGGTCATTTGGTTCTTTCCACACTTCACACCAGCGATGCCGCACAAACGATAGATAGAATTATTGATGTATTTCCACCTTATCAGCAACAGCAGATCAGGGCACAGCTTTCCGTAGCCCTTAAAGGTGTAATTTCCCAAGTTCTTGTTCCACGCGCCGATAACGAAGGCAGGGTGGCTGCAAGAGAGGTTATGATAGTTAATGATGCTGTTAGAAACTGTATTTCCAAGGGGGAGAGTCATCAAATTTACTCAATTATGCAAATTAATGCCAGTGAGGGAATGGTCTTGATGGATAGCGCGTTGGAACGTTTATATAAAAACGGAATAATTACAGCCGAAGAAGCTCTTTCTAAGGCATCGGATTTGGAGTCTCTGCAAGAACGACTTCAATTACAAATTGCTTAATTATGACTACAATTAAAGATAAAGCAAAGGGTGCAGTACAAATTACCAAGATCCTTGATATAGCAAGTGATGCGAGATTTAATGAAGGTGAATATATTTTAAAAGAAGGGCAGGAAAATCCAAATTTCTACATAATTATGCAAGGTGAGGTTGAAATCACCAAAAGGACTTCATCCGGTCAAGATAAGGTAATTGCACATTTGAAATCCGGTGAATTCTTTGGTGAGGGAGCTCTTTCCGGTCACATTTTAAAACCAGCTTCTGCCAGAGCATTAACGGATTTACAATGTATGTCCGTTTCGTATGATGATTTCAATAAATTAATTGAATCCGATGCCACTACAGGTGTTGAGTTTATTCAATCAGTACTTGGTTCAGTTAGTTATAGATTAAATCAAACAAACGTAAAAATGCTCGCTCTTTATGAAATTAATAAATTGATGGGTATCTATCGCGACGATTTAAATAATCTTGGTAGGGCATTGGTAGAAAAACTTTTGAACATTACAGATAGCAAGGCGGGAATAATGCTTTTAAAGAATCCTTTCAG
>JAHIYT010000143.1 GCA_018814945.1 Patescibacteria group bacterium | reverse complement strand
TGACCATTACTGGTTTAAGGAGGCATTTGGTGAAGCTGACAGAGATATAATTAGAGATCAGTTAAGACATGTATCTCATGAGGTCGGCGTACCTATAGGACAATTAAGAGTTCTTGATGTAGGTACCGGTGGTGAGGGCAGAATTGTAAAGATCCTTCTTGATATAGTTGAGGAATTAGATCCTGATAATCTTGATAATTTTAAGAAAAGAATAAGAGGGTTTGATCTTGTTCCAAAAGTTGTTAAGAATGCAAAGAGTGCTCTTGGTTCCTTAGGTATTCCTGAAAGAAATATATTTGAAGGTGACTTTTTAGATCTTCCGGATAAGTTCAAAAGAGAAAAATTTCATTTAGTAACAGCTATGATGCATACTCCGTGGCACTGTGTCACAGAAGAGGAATGGACTAAATTTATGCAAAATATGGAGCAAACTATGGCTCCTGGAGGACGACTTCTCTTTGATACAGTCCATATTATTGACCCACATGATACACCTGACCGCGAAAAGACATTTGCTGATTTTCATAGTTTTTATACGATCCTTTGGAGAAGATATTGCGATAAAATGCAACCTGTCGTTAATCAGGTTGTTGGACCATATATGAATGAAGGACATGAGGTGCCATTACTGAGAAAATTGTCCCGTCACTTTGTGCAAGATCATACAGCAGGTATTGAGGATGCTTCTTTTGTTCGTGAGATTCCAACTCAGGCATTCTTAGAAAGAATCTGTGAAGATAATGATATCAACCTGAGAATGGCAGTTTCAACCACTGTGTATAATCAAAATAGTGGTGATGCAGAGCTTATGGAAGCTCTGGGTAAGCGATGGATCAGGCAAAATAATTTGGAGAGATATGTATTTTATAAAATAGCTGAGAGGTTACATCGTTTAACTGGTCAATTGCCGACATTCGATCAGATTAATGAGATATTTAAGGACATTAGGTATCAAATGACCAGAAAATATGCAAATGAATATAGAAGTTTTAAAAAAGATAAAACAGCGTAAGATTGACTTTTCCTCTATTACCACTTATTATTAAATTGAATAAAGACCTAAATTAGCAATTTTAAAACTGTTAACAATTGTTCAGAATGGCTAGAAGTAAAGCCCCTTCCACATATCCACCGGTTCTAGAGAGTGAAAATGCCGATTCAATGAAGTTGACTGAACGCTTTAGGGAATATGCAATTCGAACTCTTACAGGTATTGATTCATTAGATAAACCTTCTAAGAAGCTTCGTTTAGATGAGCAAGAAATCGAGGTGCATGTACCTTTTAGTACTCGCGATTTTCAAGAGCTTGAGAGGAGAAAAAGTGATCCTGATTTTATACGAGATGCAATAGGTTTTCAGCCTAAGCGTGTTACAATGCTTAGAAAAGACGAAAACCATTCAAATAAGATGGTTATTTTATGTAGCAGGAGTGATATCGAAAGGGTTATATTTAATGCTGTTCCATCTGAAGATAGACCACCTATGTCTGATACTGTAACCCTAGATACAGGTCTTGAATATGATCCGCATGATGATAATAATGTTATAGGTTTTAGATTGAGTACAACTCCGCCGGCTGCGTAAAATCTATTCTACTATTTGCCAGCATAAATTGAAGATGGCCTTCATCGAGTTTGCTATAGCTGCACTTTCCAGAATCACCGCAAACATCTCTTCTGTTTTATATGAAAAGAATGCGGTTTTATTGCCATAAACGTTAATCTCAGTTTCAATCGGGAATGGGTTTTTTGGAAAGAATCTGGTTTCTCTTAAGCTTTTTTTGTCTTCTGAACGGAAATCTACATTCTCTTTATTTTTTGGTGTAATTACGTAAGCGAATATTTCCTTTTCGATTCTTCTTTGAAGATAATCGTTAAATAAATAATCTTTAATTTTAGAATCCATACTCTGGACATTTTCGAAGGCATAAATGCTTTTATTCTCTATTAATGTATCTTCATATACACGGATAACCCCCTCGCTGCCTTCGTAGTAGCGCATTTTTGGCATAAACATTTCGTGTTGTCGCATGTCTTTGATTTCCGGAATCATCTCTGCGAATTGTTGATTTAAATCATCAAGTCTCTTCTGCCTTCTTATAAGCATTTCTTCAAGTCTTTTTT
>JAHIYT010000142.1 GCA_018814945.1 Patescibacteria group bacterium | reverse complement strand
AATTTATTTTCAAGCTCTGCAATTCTAGCTTCAAGACCTTCAATAATCTTTTGCTGATCTTGAATAGCGGCAGTTAGCACTGGAGTAAGTTTTGCATAAGTAACGCTCATAGGATTCTCATTAACATCAGAATCAGGATTACCAATAACCGCCCTCGGCATTACCTCATATAGCTCTTGTGCAATAAAACCCATCTGGCTGATTCCTAGCTCTGATTTCCATTCAAAAACCCTTGGTTTCATTTTCATTACTAAATCCAAACCATTAGATAAATCTACTATGTTAGTTTTTAACCTTTGGTCAGATGTAGTATAGAACTCAACACTGGAACCACTATCTGCACAGATACTACCAACCCTATTACTACTTCCGCTATAATCACCGTCAAACATCTTATAAAAACAGTTTGCCTCACCACCATCAGGAGCTCTTGAATCATGAATATATGCAGACAGAACATCAGCGTCATGATCTCCTGATAAATTCTGAAATATAAATGTTGAACCACCATCTTGGTCAGCCTCACTATAAACATTATCATAAAAGTAAGATCTATCCGAAACAAATAAATCATCACCAGCTCTTAAATCACCAGTAGCACGAATATCGCCAGACACATCTAATTTATAACTTGGAGAACTATCCCCAATACCTACACTACCATTAACATACAATCCTTCTGCTGGACCAGTAGTGTTAGATCCTATTACCACACCACCATTAGTCTTTAAACCAAATTCCGTAGCACCATCATTCTGAAATCTCACTACATAACCAACATCAGCATTGGCATCAGTCACATCAAGTTGCAATACTCCTGTTGTATTTATTCCGCCATCAATTGTTGCACTGCCATCAACATTTAAATCTAAATCAATATCCGCATCACCATCAACATTTAAATCATCATTAACAAATACATCATCAGTTGCCCTTATATCATCATATACATCCAAATCATAAGAGGGATTATCCTGACCGATACCAACATCACCCGTATCCGTTATTATCATTTGTGTATCATTGTCATTTCTAAAATACAAATTGCCCGTTCCAACAGAATTTAGATAAGTATGTCCAGCTGTTCCATGTTGCAAGAGTGCATATTGGCCAGAGCCCTTATAATTCACATGAGAAAAATGAGCATAATTTGAACCATGTCCACCAACACCCATAAATGCGACTGAAGACTGGATATCTCCATCAACATCTAATTTTTCAGAAGGATCAGCTGTCCCTATACCAACATCACCACTCGATTCAATCATTAAAAAGCCGCCAGGAGGTCCAATATAAACATCGGCACTTTCCTGATTTAGCAAAAGCATATCACGACTGGGGCTCACCCCAATAAGCACTCCATCACCACTAGTCGATCCTGATGCCTGATTAGTTACTTGTACATAAGCCGCAACATTAGCAGGTTCATGAATCTGCAATCTGTTAGCAGGAACAGTAGTACCAATACCAACATCACCATAAATCCCCAAACCATCAGTAGGACCAGTATTAGAGCCAGCATAAGGTGCGCCAACAACAATGGCTCCTTCAACATCTAAAGCATTTTGAGCCGAGTTATTATTAATACCAACATTTCCGTTATACATAATACCACCTCCATAATCAGCATCATCCCACTTTCCCCCACCAGCATCTCCACAAACCCATTTATTAGGATCAGCGCTATCAAAAACTGCAACCTGCCCATTTGCACAACAATCTGCAGTACCAATATTTACATCACGCGCATTTGAGCAGGAATAACTTGTTGGTGTGTAACAGGTATTATTTGAACAGCTAAATCTGGTTTCAGTGGTACAAACTACCGGTGTTTGGCATGATCCGCTAATTACGTCACCTATCCAAACCTGACCACTTGGACAACCTCCACCATCTATAATAGCCTGAGGTTCTGTACAACAGCTTGAACTTGCTGGAGTTCCACTACATGTTTCACCAACTGCAAGAGTAGTATTTGGTAACAAGAAAGCTAATACAAATAATGGTAGTACTAAAAAATATTTCTTCATGATTATTTCTTAAATTATTAAAAAATTATTGGCAGCAAGCCCAAGGCCAAACTGAATTACATCCCTGAACACCTGCTGAACCGTTAGTAAAATTCCATACAGTAGCAAAATATGTAGCAGCATTTGAATCCCAGCCCTTACAATCACTTACTAATGGCTGAATATTTGTTGGTGAACCAGAATTATACCAAGCTATACCAGAACCAGGAAGATCTGAATCAGCAACTTGGTACGCATAAAGCATTTCTTCAGAAGTACAAACATGACTACCTGCATGATCGTTATCACATTCAGCATCAGCATCAGCATAACTACCCTCATTACCATCCATTGCAGGAGAAGAAAGGCCAACAAAATCTCCAGCACCAACCACTTCAGTTAACTCAGTAACAAATGTTTCATTGGTAGTAAGTTCAGTTATAAATGTCTCCTCACTCACAAGTTGTTCAATAAATTCTGAGCTATTCACCAATTCGTCTATAAGACTTTCAAGAATTTGATCTATCCAATTATCTACTGTAAGAAAGATTTCCCATGCAGTACCGGTATACCCCTTAAAAAGCCCTGGAACTACGTCGGTAAAATAAGCCACTGGAGCCAATTCCACACATTCACTACCAACTAATTCATAACCAGTTGAACATCCGCCACAAGCACCGGTACAAGTATTAAAAGATTTATTTTGTTCAGCACATGTTGGACTTCCGTCATCTACCTCCGCCACTTTACAAACACCTGAACAGTAAATTTCACCACCTACCCTACAAGTTGTAGTACAACCTGTTGATCCATCAAGTACACGGCGGTTGTTATAACAAGCGTAACCTTCGCTTTGTACATAAGCATCTGTTCTACAAGCGCTTTTATAGAACCAATCCAAACCAACGGATGGACAATCTTGTCCAGAACCACCACTTAGCAAACAAGTTTCTGTAACACTATTAGCCTGACTTGGGCTACCAACATAAGTACAGCTTGTAGCAAAAGTATCCGGAGAAAAGAGAAAGAATGAGCAGATTAGGACGATTGGTAAGAATATTTTTATTTTTGATGTCATTACAAAAAAATTAAGAAGTTAATTTATTATTTACAGCAAGCGACTTTAACAAGGGTATTGTTATAGATATTTCCACAGCTAGCCAAACTAGCGCTTTCGTTACCAAAAGACCATACAGTTCCGAATGCATCGGTAGCTTGATATGTATTTGTAGTAACCTGCCAACCATTACAATCGTTCGCAAACACAACATAACCTGGAGGACCGTTATTTATGATTCCAGTTCCAGTTGTTTGCGCAGCAACAACAGCAGAATTATGGTTATAGCTATTGATTACTTCATCAGCTGTACAGACATGTGCACCAGTATTTGTGAGTGTTGTACCCCCCACCGGTTCAATAATATTACCTGTATCACATTTTGCATTTAAACCTGCATAGCCAGTAGTAGCGGTATAACCCGTAGCATCACTCAAACCAACGAACTGCCCAATTACACCGGTAACAGGCCCAGGTGCAGTGCCAGGAAAAGTAATTGCATATGCGTATAGTGCTATCCCGAACACGGCAAAAATCAGTATTCCTTTGCCTATAGGTGCAAGCAACGCTTTAATAAGCTTCTTCTTAGATATCTTTTTCATGGTTTTTTGTGTTTAGTCTTACAGAAAATGTACCAAATATTTTGGCATTTTGTAAAGGGAAACGAACTAATTTATTCAATTAGACTTGAAAAGTATAGAAAATGTTAGGAAATACTGTCTGAACCACTGATTACGCTGGTTAAATGATTTCACTGATTTTGTTCTTTTTGCCTTAGTGGTAAATAACACAAATTTATTACTAAATAACATAAAGACGTCCCGCTAAGCGGGGCGCCCCTACAGCTTGGTAATCAGTGAAATCCGAAAAATCTGTGTAATCAGTGGTCCAGACAATTAGTTCTTCATCCCCCTCTCCTCTTTAATCTTCTCAGCCACGTTGTTTGGAACCTTGGCGTAATGAGAGAATTCCATTGTGTAAGATGCGCGACCTTGAGTCATAGAGCGAAGATCTGTTGCATAACCGAACATTTCTGAAAGTGGAACTTTAGCATCGATTGTTTTAGCCTCACCACGGTCACCCATAGCTTCAATTTGTCCACGACGAGAGTTTAAGTTACCCATAACATCACCCATAAATTCTTCCGGTGTAACAACTTCAACCTTCATCATTGGTTCGAGTAGTACTGGATTAGCTCTTTTAGCGGTATCTCGGAAACAAATAGAAGCAGCCAATTTAAACGCAAGTTCAGATGAATCCACATCATGATAAGAACCATCATAAAGTTCACATTTAATATCCACCATTGGATATCCGGCAACAACACCACGAGTCAATGCTTCTTGCACACCTTTGTTTACTGGTTGAATGTATTCTTTAGGGATACGACCACCAACCACAGAATCAATAAATTCATAACCTTTACCTGGTTCATTTGGCGAAATTCGCATTAATACGTGACCATATTGACCACGACCACCAGTCTGTTTAGAGTATTTTTCTTCTCCCGCAACTTCGTTTTGAATAGTTTCACGGTATGCAACTTGAGGCTTACCAACGTTCGCTTCAACTTTGAATTCACGTCTCATACGATCAACAAGTACCTCAAGGTGAAGTTCACCCATACCACCGATAATAGTTTGATTGGTTTCCTCATCTGTTCTAACGGTAAATGTTGGATCTTCTTCCGCAAGCTTTTGTAATGCAAGACCCATTTTTTCTTGATCAGCCTTTGTTT
>JAHIYT010000141.1 GCA_018814945.1 Patescibacteria group bacterium | reverse complement strand
GGTCGTAGTCCCCAGGCGGAGTACTTAACGCGTTAGCTACGGCACCGAGGGGGTCGAATCCTCCGGCACCAAGTACTCATCGTTTACGGCGTGGACTACCAGGGTATCTAATCCTGTTTGCTCCCCACGCTTTCGTGCCTCAGCGTCAGTTTTAAGCCAGAAAACTGCCTTCGCTATTGATGTTCCTCCTGATATCTACGCATGTCACCGCTACACCAGGAATTCCATTTTCCCCTCTTAAACTCTATCCAGGTAGTTTTACTTGCAGGACTCCGGTTAAGCCGGAGGATTTAACAAATAACTTTCCTGGACGCCTACGCACCCTTTACGCCCAATGATTCCGGACAACGCTTGCACCCCTAGTATTACCGCGGCTGCTGGCACTAAGTTAGCCGGTGCTTTCTTATAAGGTACCGTCAAATTCTAATAATATTAATATTAAAGATTTTCTTCCCTTATGACAGATCTTTACACTCCGAGGAGCTTCATCGATCACGCGGCGTTGCTGCGTCAGGCTTTCGCCCATTGCGCAAAATTCCCCACTGCTGCCTCCCGTAGGAGTCTGGACCGTATCTCAATTCCAGTGTGGCTGATCGTCCTCTCAGACCAGCTACCGATCATCGCCTTGGTAAGCCATTACCTCACCAACAAGCTAATCGGGCGCAGGCTCATCTCAAAGTGTGAGCCGAAGCCCACTTTAACAACAAATCCCGAAGAATTCGTTGCGTTATTCGGTATTAGTCCGGCTTTCGCCGAGTTATCCCAATCTCTAAGGCAGATTACCTACGTGTTACTCACCCGTTCGCCAGTTTAATAATTCTCCGAAGAAAATGTTCTCCTTGACTTGCATGTGTTAAGCACGCCGCCAGCGTTCGTCCTGAGCCAGGATCAAACTCTCCATTGTATGTTTATATTATCATGTCGAGTGTTGATTTAATTGACTTCATTAGACCCACGCATACCAAATTTTCAAATAACAATATTGCTTCAGAATGAAGCCAAGAAAGTTAATTCACTCTTTAAATCGATGTCAATACTTATTCAATAATTTTTAATAAACTTTCTATAAGTATTGCCAAATAATTTTATTAAATTTCTTGTCAAATCTAACATAGATAGTATTATATAAAAAGAAATTCAGGAGATTATTCAAAATGAAAAAGTTGTTTGCTCTTTTAACTCTATTATTGATTACTTCATTAATAAGTTGTGCAGGAAATAATTATATTAAAAATGGCGTGACCGGTGTAATAAATGTACGGGGAAATGAACCATTTGTTTATCTATCAATTGAAACTGAGCAGGGTAATATTTTTGAAATAGATAGTCCCGATTCCTTACAAAAAATTCTATGGGAATTACAGGGGCTAAAAGTAACTTTATCAATTCAAGAAATGAGAAAAAAATTGAATAGGGACGTTGTTGTTGCAATAAGTCATCAATTAAATCATCCCGCTAAAAAAGAAATTGGGGAACAATAAAAATGAAAAAAACTCTAATTAATCTAATAGTATTAGCTTTGTTATCATCTATTGGTTTTACACAGAAATCTATATTAGCAGATAAATCTTTAAATCAAACTGCAGTAAAAGAAGCCTTTATTCTGAAGACTGATCAAGATGAATCTTTCCCAATTTCAGGTTCACATTTATTGCGTGAAAAAGAACAAAAAATTCTAGACTATCTAGAAACACATCCTGAATACCGTCAATTAAATAAAACTCGTTCAACAGCATGGAATTTTGCACCTGGGGATCCCTATGATTGGTGGGCAGACTCACTAATTGATAACGCTGGACAATATCAAGTTTCTTCAACTTGCCGGGCTATTGGTACCGATTGTTATATATTTGTCGAAGATGTTGCTTGGCAAGATGGATGGGTTAATCAGGAAGCAGTTGATGCGATTGTAGATGCATTTGATAATAACATATATCCTACTGACACTGAAACCTTTGGCAATCCTCCTAATGTAGATACGGATGATAAAATAATTATTCTTATCTTAGATATTAAGGATGATTACTCTATAGCTAATTCAGGAGCGTATACTGCCGGTTATTTTTATTCAGCAAACGAATATCCCGATGGAGATGCTGCTCTTGGAGGTATACGCAGTAATTATGCAGAAATTTTTTATATGGATTGCTTTCCTGCCAATTTATCAACTTCAGGCGGACGTAATCAAGTATTTGGCACTACTGCTCACGAATTCCAACATATGATTCATTGGGCGTATGACGATAACGAAATGACATTTGTAAATGAAGGATTATCCATGATCGCTGAATACGTATGTGGATATGGACTACGAAACGAGTGGGTACAGAGATAATACAAATATACATCTTTTTAATTGGAATTATGATGATGCCCTTCCTGATTATACTCGTGCAGCATTATGGACCTTATATTTACTTGAACAACATCCAAATGGTTTTCTCGAAATGCTGGTAAAAGCACCCCTTAATGGCGGAGATGGAATTAATCAAGCCCTCAACACTTATGGTGCAACACGAACTTGGCAAGAAATATTTGTTGACTGGTTAATTGCCAATTATTTGCAAGATGTTACAGTAGATACAAAATGGGGTTATGCCTATCCAAATTCTATTGCTTCTACACCGGTTGCTGAATATAATACAGCTGATGTAACCGGCAATGGAACAGTTACCAGAACCTCTGGACAATATGTTACCTTTAAGTCATCTATACCTGATACGATAACCTTTACTACTGGTCAATATCTTAATATTAAAGCTATAAAAATAGGTGATATCACAACTGTAGAAGATGTACCAAAGGGATTACCCTATATAGTAAAACCCACTGGTGAAACATATTCTGACGTTACTTTTTGCATATATAGTACTAGCACTTTCGACGGGGGAAATTACTCATATACGGCAACAGGAACAGATTCAGCAGTAGAACCAGGTAATTATGAATTATTTTATGATGACGGAACACCCGAAGGTACACTATCGGGCTATGCAACCGGAGACAGTATAGCAGTCAGGTTTAATGGTATTGCAGATGGAAAGCTAGATAGCATTAGAACAATCTTTAGTGGAGCT
>JAHIYT010000140.1 GCA_018814945.1 Patescibacteria group bacterium | reverse complement strand
TCTCTAAATTTCCTCTCTGCTGGCTCTGCGTCTTTTATTGCCATATCCAAAGCCATCTTAGATCCCCCTTCTTTCTTCACAAGGTCAATAACGCCTTGTACTTCACCATATACCTTTTCTGCAGCTTTTAAATCTTCTCTGATTTTTTTCAGATTCTTTTCTCCTACTGCAATGTCCATAGATAAGGCCAACCTTTGAGTTTCGGCATCGACTCGTTCTTTTATCCCTTCGCCGGCTTCTTGTACTTTCTTTTTTATAACTCCTGCCTCTTTTTCTGGATCAAATCCTATATGCTCATTCACTGCGGCAACATCTGGGTCTTGTGCTTGTATTTCTGCTTTCGCTGGTGACATAAAAACCAGCCTATTTGGACTTAAGAAATTTGATATAAATTGATTGAGATATTGTGTCTTCATTTTTTTAGTATTTATTTCACTAAATTAATCTATTAATTATAGCATAAATAGGCCCGAAATGCAAACCGCTTTAGTGGCTTTGGGTAGGTGAAATTGGTAGACTAATTTTCTCGTGGCCAGTGACTTTTTTGCCGCGAAATAACGAGATGTTAAATTATGATCGAGAGAGATAATCAAATCACCAGTAGTAAAGCCGTAAATCAAGATAATCAGCTTGATTTGACCTTGCGTCCAAAAAGCTTGAAAGAATATGTTGGGCAAGAGGATACGAAAATGAATTTGAGAGTTTCTATGCAAGCGGCTAAGAAAAGGAAGGAACCTGTCGAGCATGTTTTACTTTATGGGCCTCCGGGTCTTGGTAAGACAACTTTGGCGAATATTGTTGCCAGAGAAATGGGTGTAAATATTAAAACCACATCTGGTCCTGCCATTGAAAAACAAGGAGATTTGGCTTCTATTCTTACTAATCTACAGCCAAATGATATTTTGTTTATTGATGAAATTCACAGATTAAAGACTCAAATTGAAGAAATTTTGTACAGTGCAATGGAAGACTACGCACTGGATATTATTATTGGAAAAGGCCCAGCTGCAAGGAGTATGAGGCTTGATTTACCTAAATTTACATTGATTGGAGCAACTACGAAGGTTGGTTCACTTTCTGCACCACTAAGGGATAGATTTGGGCATATTTATAAACTGGATTTTTATCAAGATGATGAAATCCAGCAAATTGTAACCAGATCTGCGAATTTATTGGACATAAACGTTGATGATGCAGGGGCTGGAGAAATCGCCATAAGTGCACGAAAAACACCAAGAATAGCAAATAGACTTCTAAAGAGGATTAGAGACTTTGCAACTGTGGAGGGAGTCGACAAAATCGATCTAAAATTCACTAAAAAATGTTTGAAAACTATGGGTGTGGATATTCTTGGACTTGATAAAGCTGATAGGCAAATACTGCTCACCATTATCGATAAATTTAACGGCGGACCTGTTGGTGTTAGATCTATAGCCGCTGCGACTGCGGAAGAAGCTGAAACCATTGAGGACTTGTATGAGCCATATTTGCTTCAAATTGGATTTTTAGATAGAACCAATAGGGGTAGGGTTGTTACAGAAAATGCTTACGTACATTTGAATTTAGAATACACCGAAAATCAAAATAAAATGTTCTAATTACAAGATTACAAACGCTACGCTATTACAAAATTACAAGATTATTCTTAAAATAGCCGTAACGTTATGTAGTAACTCCATTAATTTTGTAATCTTGTAATAACTAATCTTGTAACAAAAGCATGAATCACTTAGAGGAAATTAGGGCAAAATTAAATATAGAAGAAGTCGTTGGAAGCTATATTCAATTAAAAAAAGCTGGTCGAAATTTAAAAGGGCTATGTCCTTTTCATAATGACTCGCGTCCAAGTTTTACCGTAAGTCCGGAAAAAGGAATTGCTTATTGTTTTTCATGTAATACCGGTGGAGATATTTTCAAATTTGTTCAATTAATCGAAAATGTTGAATTTCCTGAAGCTGTAAGAATCTTGGCAGATAGAGCGAATGTACCATTACCAGATTTTAAGCCACAAGCTCACAATCAAAGACTTAGGATTATTGAGGCAAATGGTTCTGCAACTAAGTTTTTTCAGGAGCAACTTGATAAAGATAAACGAAAATATTTTTTAGATCGTGGACTTACGGAAGAAACTATACAGAAATTCAGACTTGGCTATGCACCTGATTCTTATAACTCGCTTAAAGATCACCTTGTAAAAATTGGATATACAGAAAAGGAAATATTGGATGGAGGTCTGCTCACCCAACGTTCAATTGCAGATAAAAATACTTATGATAAATTTCGCAAAAGATTTGTTTTTCCAATTCTAGATCATCAGGATAATATTGTTGGATTCGGCGGTAGAATTGATGGTGATGGTGAGCCAAAATATCTAAATTCTCCGGATACCCCAGCCTATAATAAAAGTTTTGTTTTGTATGGTTTGAATTGGGGGAAGGATATGATTAAAAAAGAGGATTTGGCTATTTTCGTTGAAGGGTATATGGATGTTATCGCTGCTCACCAGGCTGGAACTGAAAATACCGTTGCAACTTCTGGAACGGCATTAACCATACATCAACTTAAATTAATCAAGAGATATACACCTAATATTGCTTTTTCTTTTGATCAGGATCCGGCTGGTTTGGAGGCAACAAAAAGGAGCATCGAACTTGCACAAGAAGCTGAGATGAATATTAAAATAATTGAAGTTCCTTTAGGAAAAGACCCGGATGAATGTATAAAAGAATCACCGGAAAAATGGAAGGAAGCGATTATTAATGCAGTTCCTGTAATGGATTTTTATTTGAGCTATTCATTAAAGCAATTTGATAGAGAAACACTTTCTGGCAAAAAGGAAATAATGAACTTCATGCTTCCTCTTATCAAACAACACAAAGGTGAGGTGGAACAAAATGAATATTTGGAAAGGCTTGCTCTAGAAATAAAAACGGATATTAAATTGCTCTGGAATGATCTGAAGAATCTAACCTTGAAAAAGGGCTATCAACCAACTACCAGTAGTGAGCCTAAAACGGTTCCAGTTAAACAAATTTTTAGTAGAGAAGAGTATTTACTCGGCTTCATATTTCAGTACCCAAATTCTTACTCAATAGTTGATGAGAATCTAATTGATTCTGTCCCATTTGATCCTAATACGGAAAAGTTTTACAAGGCATGTAAAAAAGTGTACAATCGGCTAAGCGCGGTTGGCATTGAAGCTTTAAGGGAAGAGTTGGATAGTGAAGATCATGGTAAGGTAGAAATTTATTCTCTATTGATAGAAGAACATTATCCCGATTTTGCTGATGATGCTGCAGAAAAAGAAGTAATGAATTTAGTGAGTAGCATAAACCGCAGTAATTTAATCAATGTACAAAAAGAATACGAATTTAGGATTAGAGCCGCCAAAGATTCCGAAGAAAAAACACTACTCTTAAATCAATATAATCAAATACTTAAGCTAAAAACTAAAATAAATTAACATCTGACATTTTACATTTGACCATTAACAAATTAATGAGATCAAATACAGTGTCAAAAGTTACATGTTAAATGTTAATTGTTCAATTATGGCCAAGAAAATAACTAAAAAATTCATAGCTCAACCTGATGAGAAGACTTTAGCTAAATATCCAAAAGCTATTCGTCAACTTATTCAAAAGGGACGTGAACAACGCTTTGTTACACATCAAGAGCTTTTGAAAGCTATGCCTGAGATTGAGGATAATGTGATACTACTCGATGAAATCTACACTCTTTTTCTTGAGCTAGGAATTGAAGTAATGGATGTTAAGAAAGATTTGATCTGGGGGAAACAAGCGAAAAAAAGCAAAGGAGAAGATTTTGGAATAAGCGAAGAAGACTGGCTTGAAATTGAGGAGCTGGAGGATGAAGAGATGGATGAAGAAAAGGATAAAGAGAAGGATAAGGAAGATGTTGAAGCGGAGGCTGCGGAACAGGCAAAAAAACAGGCTAATTTAAAAGAAATTGCAAATGATTCCGTTCGAATGTATTTAAGTGAGATTGGTCGTGTTGAGCTTCTGACCGGTGATGAAGAGATAAAACTGGCTAAGGCAATTGCAAAAGGTGACCCTATAGCCAAACAAAAGTTGGCGGAAGCTAACCTTAGGCTTGTTGTTTCAATTGCAAAAAAATATATTGGGCGTGGCCTTTCTTTCTTGGACTTAATTCAAGAGGGAAATATTGGCCTTTTCCGTGCCGTTGAAAAATTTGATCCAATGAGAGGTTTTAAATTTTCTACTTACGCAACATGGTGGATTCGCCAAGCTATAACACGTGCCATTGCTGACCAGGCTAGAACTATCAGAATTCCTGTTCATATGGTGGAAACCATCAATAAACTCACCCATACACAGAGAAGATTGCTTCAGGAATTTGGACGTGAGCCAACCGTTGAAGAACTTGCTTCTGAAATGGATATGGATATTAAAAAGGTTCGTCATATTCTTAAAATTTCTCAGGATATTGTTTCTTTGGAAGCTCCGGTTGGTGCTGAAGAAGATAGTAAATTGGGTGACTTTATCGAAGATGACGATGCTATTTCTCCAAGTGACGCAACAAACCGACAGATTATGAAGGAGAACATTCATTATATGCTTCAATATCTTACCCCTCGTGAACAAAAGATTATTAGAATGCGGTTTGGATTGGATGATGGAATCGGTCATACACTAGAAGAGGTTGGACGTGAATTTGGTGTTACACGTGAACGTATTAGACAGATTGAAGCAAAGATTTTACAGAAAATGAGAGATCATCCTACATCTATAAAAATTAAAGACAGACATTAATTTCCCACTATTAAATATTAACTAAATAATCATGACCGAAAAAGAAGTATTAGTAACCAAGGCAGGTCTCGCTAAATTAATTGAAGAGCTTAAACAAGCTAAGGAGGTTCGCCGTAAAGAAGTAGCGGCCCGCTTAAAGGAGGCTATTGCATATGGTGATCTTTCTGAAAACTCTGAATATGAAGAGGCTAAAAACGAACAAGCTTTTGTGGAGGGTAGAATCGTAGAGTTAGAGAATATGATTAAGAATGCGAAAATAATTACTGATGATAAAAGTGGTCAGGACACAGTTCAAATTGGTGTAACGGTTACAATGCAGAACATTACTGAAAATAATGATCCAGAAACATATACAATTGTTGGTTCAACAGAAGCTGATCCTATCGGACATAAAATTTCCAATGAATCCCCTATTGGTTCTGCAATCTTAGGTAAAACCAAGAATGATGTTGTGAAAGTTAAAGTTCCAGCTGGAATATTCGAGTATAAGATAC
>JAHIYT010000139.1 GCA_018814945.1 Patescibacteria group bacterium | reverse complement strand
CTCGATTACAGATAGGTCGGACTCTAGATCTTTATCTTTGCTGCATTTAGAATGCAAATTCTACAAAATTGCGTAATTTTTTATATATTACGCTTTTTTTGTTATATTTAATTATTTGATATAGAATCTAATTGCTAATAAAAAAATTAAATATGATTCCAATAGAATTTCTCAGGCAGTTTCGTTTTGGCGGATACGCTATTTTTGACTTTGCAGCAGTATTTATAGGAATGTATTTACTCTCCCCATTGTTATCTAAGCTTTTTGCTAAAATTAGAATAAATATACCTAAAAGAAATTGGCTGTTTTTAGCTTTGCCAATTGGTATTCTTACCCATCTACTTGTTGGGAAAATAACTCCAATGACCAGAGATTTTATGGATATACATAGTCATTATATTTTAAAAATATTAATTGTAGGTTTATTGATTCTTGGTCTAAGAGGGGTAAAAATAATTAAGAAAAAGTAATCTGGAAAAATGGAATTGCATATAAAAAAACTGCCTAACTAATTTAGTTGGGCCTTTTTGGTAAATAATTTTAAAGGATTGGGCAGTCCGGCTGGTGGAGTTACCACCATGCCGGACCGCCTGGATCCAAAATGTCTGTCTGGGCATCGTAGTTTTAAGAATACTGCATTGGCTTCGGTCGTCTGGCTGTCGTCTCGACGGTCGGGCGCGGGCAGGCGGCTACTCGGTCTCGGCTGGCTTTTCGACATCACCATCTTCTTCGGCACTGGCCTCGGGCTCCGCGGCGGGCGACGGGTCGGCGTCAGTGTCAGTGTCAGCCTCGGCTTCCTCTTCGGCACTGGCCTCGGGCTCCTCAGCGGGCGACGGGTCGGCATCCGTGTCGGCTTCAGCCTCGGCTTCCTCGGGATCGCCATCTTCGTCGGTGGGTTCCTCGGACTCCTCGTCGGTTGCGTCAGCTTCGACATCGGCGTCACTTGCTACGTCATCCTCTTCGACAGCATCGACTTCCGCGTCTTCAACTGTTGGCTCGTCGGGCACTGGTTTCGTGACCTCAGTTTCCGCGGGCGTCTCCTTGCTTGCGTTCAGCTCCTCCTGTAGCGCAAGGATTACTTGGCCCATCTCCTCGTGGAGAACCATCAATTTGTCTAGCGCTTCTTGCATGGGATACTCTCTTTCTCCTTCATTCTTTGAAGGGGAATAGACCGTCGCGAAAGTGCGAAGGTCTGTGATGCATGATTGCATATCAGAAAATAGCTTTGAGGCTATCTTTTGTTATGCAACCATCTTTAAGACATTAAGGATCATAATGGAAAGCAGGTCTGCTGAATAGCACCCTACATTTCACATAAGTGGGTGTAAATTATAATTTATTGTGTTTGATGTCAACTAAAAACTATAATGGTGTTTTGAAAATTTGAAAACCATCTTAATGTTGGTGTGAATTTTTATAAAACCTGTAGTGACTGTAGCTGACAAACTTGAAAATTAAGCGTTTAATACATAATTTTCAAGTTTTCAAGTTAAATAACTTCATCAAACAAAGGTTGTACCTTGGTATTATAAAAGTAGGAATAATTTTCAAAATATTATTATTTTTTAGCCATAGAGCTTCCAACAACATCCTCCATAACTTCCAGCTCTTTATCATGTTCAGCAACTTCTTCTGAAACCTCTTTAACTTCTTCTTCTGCTTTCTTTATTTTTCTCTGATGTCCTTTTAATTCTTTTTCATGTTCTAACAGCTCCTTTTCCTGCTCCCTGTTTTGCCTTGCTTGCTCTCTAAGTTTTCTTTCGGTTTTTTCAATTTCTTCCTCTGCTTCTTTTAATTTTCTCCTATCTGCTGCAAGTTTTCTTTCGGTTTTTTCAATTTCATCTTCTTGTTCATGCTGTTTTCTTTCTAACCCTGTTATCCTGCGATAAACATGTTCTGTTTGGAATTTTGCAACTATTGAAAATGCATAAAGTACGAAGGGTATAATGCTGAGAGAGTATATTGTTGTTACAATTTTGCTGATATTATGCGTTGGAATAAAATCTCCGTATCCCACTGTGGTTGCGGTCATTGTTACAAAATAGAACGAATCAATAAATGACCATCCTTCTAAAAAATGAAACACAATTGATCCTATTACAAGTACTGATGCAATCGTAAATAATAATGTGACAATGCTGATTTTGAACTGCTTTTTGTGCATTTTTTTATTACAAGATTAGTTATTACAAAATTACAAGATTATCTGTATATTATAGCATATTTTCCTTTAATTTAAAAGGTTTTTGGGGTATAAAACACCAATTGTGGGTCCAATTGTGGAGCCGTTTCACGTGGAACCAATTGTGGTAGAATCAGATCATATGACGAACTTAGAAAAATTCATCTACAATCAGGGGTGGTCTATGTATGGAATTGTGTCTTTTGAAGAAATTCAAAAAAGCTTGAAAAAACATAAAAAAATATTCGAAGAATGGCTTAAGAAAGGTTATGAGGCAGATATGG